>DASTXL010000001.1:300000-483507 GCA_035758565.1 Candidatus Saccharimonadales bacterium | reverse complement strand
CCGGGGATAACAGGCTTATAGCGCCCAATAGTTCACATAGACGGCGCTGTTTGGCACCTCGATGTCGGCTCATCTCATCCTGGAGGGGGAGCACCTTCCAAGGGTCGGGCTGTTCGCCCGTTAAAGAGGTACGTGAGCTGGGTTCAGAACGTCGTGAGACAGTTCGGTTTATATCCGCTGTGGACGATAGGAAATTTGCGAGGATTTAACCCTAGTACGAGAGGACCGGGTTGAACGCACCGCTGGTGTATCAGTTGTTCTACCAAGAGCATTGCTGAGTAGCTATAGTGCGGAACAGATAAGCGCTGAAAGCATATTAAGCGCGAAACTGACCTCTAGATTAGATTTCCCCATGAGACCCCTGAAAGACTATCAGGTTGATAGGCACTAGGTGTAAGCACGGCAACGTGTTCAGCCGAGGTGTACTAATAGGTCCATTGACTTTTTACGATCCAGGAACTGTGCAGTCTTATTGATGCATAGTTTCTGGCAAAGTAAGTGCTTGACTAGCTATTGGTAATCAACAATGTGTGATACGCATTACAGATTACTGTCCGTCATTTCTTTACACTGGTGCTAGATGGACACCGTTTAGGGAGCTTTAAACAGCCACCAAATCGGTGCCCATGGCGCTGGGGAAACACCTGTTCCCATTCCGAACACAGCAGTTAAGCCCAGCAGCGGTTACAATACTTGGGTTTGAGCCCTGGGAAAATAGCACGGTGCCGAATTATATAAGAGCCATCCGAACAGGATGGCTCTTATCTTTTCTTTTGGTAAAAAATTTACTCATTTTAAGCAAGCATTTTAGTATTTATGTGGATAACTTTTTTGTGGCATTTTTGATTAAAAATTTGTAGATTTTGTCACAACAAAAGTGTGACTGTCACTTTTTGTAAGATGTAATTGCTCGTTTAGTCTATCTGTGATCCTGTCACACTTGTTGTATTTTTGATGTTAAATTTTGGGATAGTCATTTCTGTGACAAGAAACTCCTACATGTCACTCTTTTTCTCCTTGACACCGCTTAAGTTTAGCTAGAAACTTGAAGCAAGTTCGAACAAATAAATAGCGCAAAACAAATGGTCCTGAAAAAAATTAAAGCCTGTGAAGCGTGCCAAGAACTCTTTCGCGGAAGGGCTAATGCTAAGACTTGCTCTGCCAAATGCCGAAAGCGTCTTCAGAGGGCCAGGGAAGCAGTAGGGGTGCTAGAGGCCGACATTGATGCTGCGGAGAAAGTTGCCGTTAAGGTGGTGAAGAAGGTTGAGAGCGAGATACGGCCAACGTACGCTACGCAAGAAGGGTTTATTGGCAGCGCGACATCAATTAACCCACTGCCAGTCAGTCCTCATCCCAGTCCTCGATCGTTGGAAACGCCTCCGATTTCTATTGGCAACTCAGTCTCAAATCAAATAAGCCAAGCCTCTCCAGTGTCGTCAGAGTTGGAACCTGTCCAAAAAGAACCAGTAACCGTCGTACATAATCACTACACCGCGCTAGAAAAACCCTTTAGACGTCACATTTTCGAGGCCACTATTGTGCTCTTAGTCGTTGTTATTGCTGGTGCTGTATTCAGCTACTTTAACACTCGGTCTAATCAGGCTAATCTAAAGGCTCAAAGCGAGACGATTAAACAATTAGCGAGTTCGCTCAATACCAGTAATTTTATTCAAAATCCTTCTAAGCAGTCTAATCTTAACCTCAATGTAGACACTGTAGTCTCGGACGGCAAAAAACTAACCGCTACTGGTCAGGTAGCCATTCAGAATGAGGCCGACTCCACGCATGCTTTTACGGTCCAGAGCTCCGCTGGCAAAAGTGTTTTGACAACCGACACCACAAATGGCCGAGTGGGTATCGGCCAAGACCCGACAGGCAGCGCTGCTCTACAGGTTGGCGGCGATATAACGGCTAGCGGCGACATTGTTTCGACAGGCGGGAAGATTACGCTAGACAGCGCCGGCTTGCATATCAATAACGTTTTGGTCTGCACCTCAAATGGTTGCATTAGTTCTACTAAGTCCTCAGCTACCCCTCCGCATACGATAGATGTTGGGGACGTGGCCTTCTTGAGCCAGAACCAGACTTTAACAGGCAATAATACATTTAAAGGCTCCGCGGTCTTTGCTGGAGCTTTTCAGGTTCAAGATACCTCGGGTAACAGTCTAATAGCCGTTGATTCTGCCAATTCAAAAGTTGGCGTCAATACGACTCCTAATGCGTCTGGTGCCGATCTTCAGGTTGGAGGCGATATAAATGTCTCTGGGGTTTACCGTGTTGGCAATAATCAGGGGGCGAACTTAACTTGTCCGGCTGGCGACATAATCGGCAGTCCAGTTATTGTCGGGGGTATCATTATTGGCGGCTCTTGTCAGACAAACCTCGCTGGCTCGGTGCCAACCTTCCAGCAGGTTTATAATACTTCGTCCAATCCGCACATAACTCTAAATAACGCTAGCGGGACTCTTACTGTGCAGGATGCTGCCTCACCGCTAGGGATTAATCTGTTTGTGGTTCAAAACAATGGCGGCGGCACTAAATACTTTGCAGTGAACTCAAGCGGTGCTCGGGTAGTCGGCGATATTGACATAACAGGACAGTACAAAGTTAATGGTTCACCATTAACTTCTTCGGCCCTAGCCGACACTTCAAATATAGCCAAATTGAATGCCACACAAACATTCACAGGAGCCAGCACGTTCAGTAACGCTGCCAACAGCTTTACAGGAGAGGGTTCAGGTTTAAACAATGTTAATGCGAGCCAGTTGAACGGCCAGGCCGCGAGTTATTACACCAATGCCTCCAATATCAGCACAGGGACTTTGGGTGATAGTCATTTGAGTAATAATGTTGCTCTAAGATCATCTGACCAAACCTTTAGCGGTGCTAATACCTTCAGTAATGGCGGTAACTCATTTACGGGTAATGGTTCGGGTTTAACCGCTCTTAATGGCTCAAATATCTCCAGCGGAACCATTAACGATGCTCGGTTAAGTGGCAATGTTGCTCTTAAAAACGGCAATAACACCTTCACCGGTAATAACACCTTTGTTTTATCTACTGGCCCTTTGCAGGTCCAGGATGCTTCTACGCCGCTAGGCACAGATTTGTTTGAAGTGACCGACAGTACTGGCGCAACAAAATACTTCGCAGTTAATTCTTCTGGCGCAACTATTAGTGGCTACGATGTTTGTACCTCTCAAGGCAATTGCGCGGGCGTGGGTGGTGATGTTACCAGTAGTGGCGGTACTTTAAATCATCTAGCTAAATTCTCGGCCGGCAACGCCATTGCCGACTCTTTAATCTTGGACGATGGTACTTCGGTAACTATCGGCGGGGATCTGGCAGCCAACAATATTACGCAAAACGGTCATCAAGTTTGTGATACTTCTGGCAACTGTGTTGGTGGCGGTGGCGCCGGCAGTGCAATTGGTGGATCGGGAACAGCCGGTAAAGTAGCTCTGTTTACCGATACTGGCACGATAGGCGATTCTATATTAAGCCAGTCAGGCACCACAGTCACGGCTGGCGGGAGTATTAATGCTACCGGACAGTACCAACTAAACGGCAGTCAGGTTTCATCGAGCATTCTTAGCAACGACGGTAATTTAGCTAAGCTGGATGCAGATCAGACATTCACCGGCGTCAATCTATTCAATAATGCTAGCAACGTTTTTGTAGGCGATGGCAGCGGCTTAACGGCACTAAATGGTTCTAATATTACGAGCGGTACAGTCGGCGATGCTTATTTAAGTAACAATGTGGCTTTGCTAAATGCCAACCAAACCTTTACGGGCGCCAACACCTTTAATAATGTGACTAACAGTTTCACGGGCGATGGTAGCAACTTAACTAACCTCAATGGCTCAAATATTGCTAGCGGCACTGTGGCCGATGGCCGTTTATCTAACAATGTGGCTTTGCTAAATGCCAACCAAACAGCCAGCGGCAATAAGACCTTTACCGGCACTGTGGCGGTGAACAGCACAGGTATAGCCGCCTTTAGCATTCAGAACTCAGGCGGTGCTGGTAATTTATTCGTGGCCGATACTACCGACACTAAAGTTGGTATTGCAACAGCGCCATCAAGCTCCGGAGCTACTTTACAGGTTGGCGGTAACATTAGTGCCACTACTGGTTTTGTAGCTAATGGAAACACCGGTTCCAGTGTCAGCTGTAGCAGTGGTAATGTGCTGCAAAACGCTGTTGTTACCGGCGGTATAATCACCGGTGGTACCTGTGTAGCTAACGGAGCGGGAGTGAGTGTGAGTCTGCAGCAAGCCTATAACTCTTCAAGCCCTGCTAACATTACGCTTAATTCAACTAACGGTGGACTAACAGTTCAAGATAACTCCACGCCACTTGGCTCTAGTCTGTTCACCGTTGAAGATAACGGTGCTAGCACAAAATACTTGGATGTATCCGCCAGTGGTGTAGTTGCCAGTAATTTAACCACTACCAACACTCTAACCGCTAATGGAGCCGCCACCCTCAATAATACTGCGACTATAAATAATCAAGGCACCGGAGGCAACGCTCTAACAGTTAATACTGATAACCAGACTTCCGGTTATGGAATTTCTATATTGCACACTAACTTATCGGGTGGTGATTCTACTGGTGGTATAAGCATCTCTAGCGCAAATACTGTTTCTGCGACTTCAGGTTCAAGTGTAGTAAACGGTGCGGAGCTTAATATATCCAGAAGCGTAACCACGAGTCCAACATTTACGTCTTCGCCCACCCTTGATACTTCAGCTACAAATGGCGATACTTCAGCTACTGTTACGGTGGGTAACCACCTCAATAGGTATCTGATTTTGATCAATGTGGGCGATACTGTTTCCCAAACCTATACATGTACAGGGGGCCAAACCATGGCCCTCATTGGGCATATAAATAAAATCTGGGCTTACGGCTTGATTAATCCGCCTACGGGTAGCGTGAATTGTAGCCGCGGTGGCGGTGGTAGCACCTATAGCACTTCACTAAGTTCCTGGTATAACGTTGATCAAACTACGCCGGTGGGCACTCTGGCGAGCACCACCACACACTCCCTTACACTTAGCTCCGTTGTTAATCAAGCAATAATTGACGCTTGGTATACGTCAGCTACAGGCAACTCTTACTCTCCTACTTCCGGCCAGACTTTAATTGGTGCTTCCAGCTCAAGTCCTTATCCGAGCATTGGGTCGAGCTACAGTATTGCGACGGGTTTGAGCACCACTGTAAGTTGGTCTGCGCCTAGCTTTAGTGGATATATAGCACTTCCAATAAACCCGGCTGGCGCCCTGCATGCTGCGGCCACCCTCTCCGGCAACTTATCTCAAATTAGCAGCAACTGTGTTGTGAATGATGGTACCTGCTCAGACACTTCAACATTACTGAATTTGAACCAGCAATATGCTGGAGCCACAGGCACAATATTGAACATCCAAAACGCTGGCAGCGGTATGGCACTTCAAGTACAGAACGCATCAAGCGTCAGTTTGTTAGCCGTAGATACTAACAATAGTAATATCAGCTTAGGGCAATCGACAAGTGGGGCATTAAGTGCATGGCTGACGAATGCAAATAGTCTGCCGCAAGCACTCAGATACCAATCATCCATTGCTGCCAATGGCTATGTTTATGTTCTTGGAGGATACAATAGCAGCGCGATTCAATCCACTGTCTACTATGCCAAGCTCAACGCCGATGGCTCTACGGGTTCTTGGCAAACTAATGCTAACGCGTTGCCGCAGGCGAGGGCCGAAGGCGCTACCGTAGTGGTTGGCGGCTACATATATTACATTGCCGGCTACACCGGCAGTAATCAGTCCTCGGTTTACTATGCAAAATTGAATAGCGACGGATCAGTAGGTTCATGGAGTACCAGTGCTAATAATTTGCCCCAGGCATTAGCGCTTCACTCGGCAGTTACATTAAACGGTTACGTTTATGTGCTTGGAGGCTTAAACGGCACTCCTCAGTCCACGGTCTACTACGCAAAGGTTAATCAGGATGGGAGTCTAGGTAGTTGGTCTACGAATACAAACGTGCTGCCGCAGGGCCTGGAAACCTTTTCGGCAGTTGCTGCTAATGGCTACATATATACATTAGGAGGCTATAACAGTGGAGGCAAATCCACCGTCTACTACGCCAAACTCAACGCCGACGGCTCCACTGGCACCTGGCAAACCAACACTAATGCCTTGCCGGCAATCTCTTATGACAACACTTCCGTAACCGTGAACGGATATATTTACGTATTGGGCGGCTACAACAGTGGAGTCCAATCTGTAGTTTACTACGCAAAAATTAACTCTGATAATTCATTAGGAAGCTGGACAACGGCCAGTAATGCCTTGCCGTCGGCTCGCTACCGACACTCTTCAATTGTATATAACGGCTATATATATGCTTTGGGTGGATATGACAGCGGCTCCACAGTACAATCAACCGTCTACTACGCCTCCGTAAGTGGCATGACCCGGAACTCTGGTCAAGAAAGCATCGCGGACCAGCTAACTGTGGGGAACGGCCTGACCGTAGCCGGTAACACCACCTTTCAACCAACAGCCGATTCTACTACAGCCTTTAGTATCCAAAACTCAACAGGCGGCTCACTGTTTAATATAGACTCCCTGAGTTCAGCGATTACCTTAGATGGTAATACAAGCGGCCAGCTAGGTGCTTGGCAAGCTAATAGTAATAGCTTGCCAGCGACACGGGCCTACGCTACTTCAGTGGTTGCTAACGGGTATGTTTATGAGCTAGGAGGTTTCAACGGTGGCAGTGGCTTATCAACCGTCTACTACGCCAAACTCAACGCCGACGGCTCCACGGGCACCTGGCAAACAAACACCAACGCCTTACCGCAAGGTTTACTGTATGCAAGTTCATTTGCCTCCAATGGCTATATATACGAAATCGGTGGACAAGGGAACGGCACTGGCTGTGTTAGCAGTACCTGCTCAACCGTCTACTACGCCAAACTCAACGCCGACGGCTCCACGGGCACCTGGCAAACAAACACCAACGCCTTACCGCAAGTTCTTAAAGAGGAAACGTCGGTTACTGCCAATGGTTATGCATATGTTATTGGTGGCTATGACGGCACGAATAAATACGCCACTGTCTACTACGCCAAACTAAATGCCGACGGCTCCACGGGCGCCTGGCAATTGAGTGCGAATGCTTTGCCTCAGGCTATATACAATAGCACCTCGATTGTAGCTAATGGATATGCTTATGAAATAGGTGGTTGCAACTCCATTGGTTGTAGCTTATCAACCGTCTACTACGCCAAACTAAATGCCGACGGCTCCACGGGCACCTGGCAAACAAACACCAACGCCTTACCGCAGGCTCGCAATTATGTTACATCTGTTGTGAATAATGGCTACATATACGCCATGGGAGGAGGAAGTTCAACCGTCTACTACGCCAAACTCAACGCCGACGGCTCCACGGGCACCTGGCAAACAAACACCAACGCCTTACCGCAAAACCTCCTTAACACTACATCCGTAATGGCTAACGGATATGTTTACCAAATAGGTGGCGTAGTTGGAGGTAGTTATCAATCCACCGTCTATTACGCCTCTACCTCTCGTGTATCAGTTGGCGCTAATCTTGACCTCATAGGTCTTCAAGGCGGGGATGGCACGGCTGGCGGCAGCCTAACCGCCAATAACATTACCGCAGCCGGCAACCTGCAAGTAGATGGTTCCGCGAGTGTAGCTAACGGTCTGAATGTTGTTGGAGCGGTAGCTGTGCAGGCGGGGAGCTCTAACTCTACCAGCCAGTTTAGTATCCAGAATTCAAGCGGGAGCAACTTGTTAAATGCCGATACTAGCAACATGAGAGTAGCAGTAAACGCAACATACTCTTTAACAACTGCACCAACATTTAGTGCGGCAACTCTGCAAAACTCTCCAGCCGCACCAACCGTAACGGCGACTGGCACTACGGGTTCTAGTACATATGCCTATGAAATATCGGCTGTAACTAGTCAGGGGCTTGTTAGTGTGCCATCAAGCGCTGGCTCAACCACGAGCGGCAACGCCATATTAGACTCCAACAGCTACAATGCTATAAGCTGGTCAGCGGTAACCGGTGCCTCGACCTATAACATCTACCGAACTTCTAGCAACGGCTCACCTTTAACCACCGGACTTATTGGTTCGACTTCCAGCACTTCATTTAATGACCCCGGTCTAGCTGCTAGTGGTACGGTTTTATCAGCAACTGGTCTGACCAATGCGACAACCTATTATTACAAAATAACTGCTATAGATGGTACCGGTGGGGAAACAGCTGCCTCTAGTGAAAAGAATGTTACTACGACCGCTGCTGGTCAAGGTGTCGTAATAAGATGGTTGCCCGTAACGGGGGCAACAAGCTATAGAATTTATCGAGGCACGTCTACGGGCTCTGAAACCGGATATTACGTAACGGCTGGAATATATAATTTAGGAAGCCTGTATTTCATAGATAACGGGTCTACGCAAGACAACACCACTTCAACCCCTCCGACAACAGGCAATGCTTACAATAGCGCTAATAGTTCAAACAGCAACTTACAGTTATCGGTTGGTGGAAATGGTACACCAACGGGCCAGCTATATGTAAGCGGATCATTCAATGGAGTTACCAGCGCAACTTATGTCGGTGGATCTCCCCAGGGAATAGTTGTACAAGGGAAATACGCCTACTTGACCGACACTACTAACAATAAATTTGAAATCTTTAATGTATCGGTTCCATCCTCTCCACTTTTTGTTAGTTCAATATCAACTGTTAGCGCGCCGTATCATTTTGCAATCGCAGGGCACTACGCTTATATAGCCGGTAACTCTAGCAGTAGTTTGCAGATCGTTGATATATCAAATCCTGCTCAACCTTCAATTGTAAGTACCGCTACTACACACTCATCTGTTTGGGAAATTGCGGTCCAGGGCAAGTACGTGTATCTAACAGAGAACCTCTCGTATAACTTAGAGGTATTCGACGTGTCAAACCCAGCGAGTCCTATTGAAGTTAGCCTAACCAGTATAAATAACAATCCGCGAGCCGTTGCTATTTCTGGACGTTACCTTTACCTGCTGGAAGCTAATACTCGTACGCTTCTTGTGTTTGACATATCCAATCCTTCACTACCCGTTAGCGTTAGTTCTCTCACGATGTCTAGTGGTGGCCTCAGTCTACAACTCTCTGGAAATTATGCTTATACCGACGGAGGGATAATTGATATAAGTAACCCCTATAAACCTACCCTGGTTACCAGTATTCCGCCGGTGGCAGGTTACCGAGCAGCTATACAAAGCCGTTACGCTTACTCTGTTAGCAGTAGCTCCTTTTATGTTTACGATATAAGTAGCCCAAGTAATCCTTTCACTGTTGGAAATATCAATATTGGCGGTAGTGCAAGCCACGTATCTGTGTCCGGAAGGTACGCCTACATTGCCAATAGCGGTTCGCATACTTTACAGGTCATAGATTTGGGCGGCGCCTATCTACAGCAACTTGAGGCTGGTGGCGCAGAACTGGGTAGCTTGCAAGTAGATTCCAATGCACAAATCTTAGGCGATTCAAATGTGCAAGGCAGTGCGACGGTTGGTCAAAATCTGCAGGTTGGAGCTGGTCTTAATGTAAGCGGTACGACCTCCTTACAGGGCGGGGTGGTGCTGGGTGGAGGCAATAACCAGCTAGCAGTACCAAGCGTACCTACTGTAACTCCGATAGGATCAATTAGTACGAAGACCTACGGATATGTAATAACTGCTATCAACGCGAATGGTGGTGAGACCGCGTCGTCAGCTTTGGGCACTACTACGTCAGGTTTCACTACTCTGAGCGGAACAAACTACAACACTATAAGTTGGACGCCTGTGAGCGGCGCCGCCGGATACAAGATTTATCGCAAATCAACAAACGGTAATCCATCTACGACTGGTTATATAGGCTACGCCACCGCTACATCATTTAATGACACTGGCCTAACCGCGACAGGGAGTGCTCCGGCCATTGACACCAGCGGTCAGTTAACAGTGGAGGGTTCAGCCTTGTTTGCTAACACCATAAATTCAACCACTGCCTTCCAAGTACAGGATAGTAGCGGCAATCAGCTATTTAATGTTGATACGGCTAACTCCGCGGTTAGCACTGATGCTCTTACTATAAACGTCGGTGGTGCTAATACAGCTCACTCTGTTCATATTGGTGACGGTGGTCTCGGTACTGCCTACGTTTTCCCGCAAAACGGCGTGATAGATAATTTCAATCGAACCAACAACGCTAGCTTGGGCGCTAACTGGGCTGGACCCATCGATCCGTCGGCTAGCAACACCTGGCAAGTTAACAGTAACCAGGCTTTAGACAATCATTTTGGCTCAGGTACCGATAATTACCGCACCAACATTTCGGCAGCTAATACCGAAGCCTACTTTACAATTGAGGTTCCTAATGAATATCTTGTCTGGGCCCGCATTAAAAACCCTAACACGTCCAACTTCAGTGGTTATAGCTTGGACTGGGAGAGCGGCTCATTCTTAGGAATATTAAAGACAGTTAATGGTACGACTACCGTTCTTGCCACTGGCACGGCAGCTACACAGATTGCTGGAAACCGCATGGGCATCAGCGTTGTAGGTTCTACAATCACTGCCTATATAGATACTGGTAGCGGCTGGGTTCAGGCGGCTCAAGCTACAGATAGTTCAGTGGTCGGCGTGGGTACGATAGGTATTTCAGCCGTGAGCCAGAATGACCGTATAGACGATTTTGGCGGCGGTGCGGTAATTCCCACAGGCACTAACGAGAGTGTTAGTATTGGTTCTGCTAGCGGCTCATCGAGCCTTATGCTTCAAGCTGGCGCCGGAAATATAAACATAGGAGCTCTCGGCTCGACCATTATTAAGCCAGTAAATGATTCTCAGACGGCTTTCCAGATCCAAAACAGCACCGGCGGGGCCTTATTTACAGGGGACACAACTAGCATGCTAGTTAATATTGATAGCAGCGCTAGACTGACCTTCGATGGCGGTGCGAGCAATGAAGCTATCTTTAATGCTTCTGGTGCGTTAATCGTTGGCAACTATGCCGGTAACATTCAGGTCCAAACTAACACCTTCGAAATTCAGAACACGACAGACTATAAGGTCAACTTCGGACTCGACAGTAATGGCGACGCTCTATTCCAGAACTCCAGCGACTCTCCAACTGCCTTACAAATTCAAAATGCGGGTAACACGCCTCTATTTACGGCCGATACTTCAGGCATGAGCATTACTATCGGTGGGGGTTTGAGTGTATCTGGGAATGTAGCCGTCGGTGGTTATCTGATTACTGACGGGGGCATGTACGCCACAAGTTTGCCGGGCAGTCCGGTTAACGGTCAGGAAATATACTACGATGCTGACCCATCTCATGGAGTGGTGTGGCATCTGCGCTACAACAGCACGTCGGGCTACTGGGAATTCCTAGGTGGCTCGCCACTGTATGTATTCGTGAGTACCAACGAGCAAGTTGGATCCACGGGGTCATGGGTAAATCTGTCTACGGCTAACTCCATAACTATACCCCTAGCCGGCGACTATGCGGTCACTGCTGGCGCCAATGCTACCAATACTGCTAACAACGCTTCGGCAGCCGCTATGGGGGTCTCAATAGGAGACACGAGCCCAACCATTGAAGATGATACTAATGCCTATGTTCTTAATAGTAGTATTAGCAGTCACATGGAAATTAACCCCTATGTATTTACAGGTTTAAGTTCCGGTAGTGTCTTAAAGATACGCTACTTAGGTACCAACACTACGGTTGGGTTCAAAAACCGCGGAATGTGGGTAACACCTATCAGGGTACAGTAGGGCACTATTGACCCCGCAGGAAATCTGGTGAGTGCTAATATAGCCTAAAGACGTTTTACTTTACACGTGGGCCGTTTGATCTGATTTATTTTGAAGCCTGTCTTTCTAAAGAAGCAGCGATGAAAAGGGAGAAATAACTTAAATCAGGTCGCGGTAAGAGTTATTTAAAGAATTGATTAGATGCTTCTTAATTCCTGACAGGGTTGACTTAAGCATGTTAAAGTGTTAACATAAGCATAGTTCGGGAGAGCTAAATGAGGGTCTTTTCACAGACCTTTTTTATTTCTCTTGAGACAATTAGTAAACATAAGAAGAACGTACCCCGCACCTTTTCGTGGAGATTCCGCAATCTGATTGCAGACTGCTCCACCGTAGAAAAGGTAAGGGGCGAGAGGAGTTTTGAGATATGCCAGGAACTAAAGCAGGCGGTCAGAAAGCTGCCGCCACCAACAAAGCTAAGTACGGTAAAGATTTTTACGCCCGCATTGGTAAAGTTGGCGGTCAATTAGGCCACACCGGTGGTTTTGCCGCTAACCGTGATCTAGCTCGCGAAGCTGGTCGCCGTGGCGGTCGTATTTCTCGCCGCACCAGCACCAAAAAAGCCTAATTTAGGTTAATTTAGAAAAAGAAGTCCGCTTTTAAGCGGACTTCTTTTTGTTGAAAGACCGACGATAGGCCCGCACAAAACGCTCATTTGTCACGGTCCACTGAGTGTGGCAATTAAAACACCTATAACTAATAGCGTCCTTTTGTAGAACGTGCATGCCGCAAGCAGGGCAGGTACTTCGATGATGCAGCCAGTCGCGGTAAGTATCCAAACAATCTTGAATATGATCATCGCTGATATCTACGTTGTATTTTTTACCAATCTCAGAGGCTAGCTCCCAGGCTTCGGCCTCTAGTTTCAATAACTCAAAGTCGGTTGAGTAATCTTTGTGATTCAGTACGCCATGCGCCAGCTCGTGCAGTAGGCTACACTTTAGCTCCCCTAACGGACGGTTTGGATTATAAAAAATGGTCTTAGTGCGCGGCGACCAATGATCCTGATGGCCAGTTTTAAAAGAAAAGTGAGGATAGTCGATTGCTAAAGCATCGACAAAGTCTTTAGTTTTGGTGTTGTTTAATGCGGTCATGCGGCTATCGCCTCATAAGACACCCCTTCAGGGTTTCTCATCGCGCCGGGCAAATGATGCGACATTGGCTCGGGCTGCTCTTCCCGAGAAGGTTTATAAATGCTGTTTAATGAGGTCATAGCAACCGTAAACTACCGCTTCCTCCGGCCTTTGGGCTTCAATAATCGGTGGGATTTTAACCATATTATTTTCATACAGTTTTAGTTCGTCGGCCAAAAAACTACCAAATTTATCAAAGTGGGCGCCGACGCCACCGCCTACGATGATAACCTCCGGCATTAATGTAGCAACTAACTCGCCAATTCCTTGAGCGAGACCCTTCACGAACTCTTTCCAAATAGCGGGGTCGTCGATTTCGCTGGCCTTTTTACCATACTTTTCTTTAAGGGCTCTGCCCGAGGCGAAATCTTCCCACTTCTGCAAGCTCCCTTTGTGTTCTAGAACCATTTGGCCGGGTTCACTGTCGGCGAAATCAGGATCAATTATACCGTTTATGATAATTCCATCGCCAATTCCAGTGCTAACAGTTAAATAAAGCACTTTCTTATACTGGTTGTGCACTAAGAGTGCTTCGCTTAGGCCGGCCAAATTCGCATCGTTTTCAATAAAAACTGGGGCATAGCCGGCAACCGGTTCCAGATCTGTTTTAAGATTTACATCATGCCAGGGCAGATTGCCAAAATCGAGAGCTACGCCGGACTTGCGATCAATTTTACCGGGTGCCGCGACGGCTATAGCGGCAAAACCGGGGTCTGGCTTGAGGGCAGTAGCAGCAGATATCAAGGTTGCCAAGAACTCTTGGTAGTCCTTGGGGGTGGGAAACTTTTGTTCTTTAATAATTTGGCCATGCTTATCAAAGACCGCTAGCAGCGTTTTACTTCCCCCAATATCCACCGCTAAGTACATGAGCTTAGTATACATCAGCTTGTGCGATACCAAGGTGTTATCACCTTTACAATAACCTGGCTCTACCGTACAATGGTGTTAATCTATTAGGGCTTCTTTGGGGCGCTTTGAAACAAAGCTTCACTAGAGCTTATAGGTGCTACCTTTGCCCGCGTAGAAATACTTTTCAAGGAGGAACGATAACTAGTGGCAAAAAATAACTTAACTATGGACGAGTTGCTTGCTTCCAGCCCGGCAAAAATCAAAACCGGCGATATGGTTGAAGGCACCGTCACATCTGTGCGCAAGCACGAAGTCTGGGTAGACCTGGGGGCGAACGGTATCGGCGTGATTTTCCGCCGTGAAGTGGGTCACCAAGACCTAAAGGAAGGTGATCAAATTACGGCTAGTGTAGTAGATCCCGAATTAGACGAAGGCTACGCTCTTCTATCTATGAAGCGGGCTGTCAAAGATCGTGGCTGGAATGAGCTACAGAGAGTTTTTGAAGCTCAAGAAATCGTTGAGGTTAGTCCATATGACGCCAACCGCGGCGGTTTACTCATAGAGCTTGAGGGCATTCGGGGCTTTTTGCCGGTTAGCCAGTTGGCTGCCGAGCACTACCCACGCGTATCAGATAGCGACAAAGACGAAATCTTGACTAAGCTTAATACTTTGACTGGCCAAACTTTGCGCGTCCGCATCCTGGATGTTAGCCGCAAAGACAACAAGCTGATCTTTTCCGAAAAAGAAGCCGTGCGTGACGACATGCAGGGTCGACTAGAGAAGTTGAAGGTTGGCGATATTGTTGAAGGCGTAGTAACTGGTGTAATCGATTTCGGCGCTTTTGTTAACGTGGACGGTATCGAAGGCCTGGTGCACATTAGCGAAATTTCTTGGGAGCGCGTCGAAGACCCACGCAAGTACGTTAAAGTCGGCGACCGTGTTCAGGCTAAAATTATCGCCATCGACAAAGACCGCTTGAGCTTATCTATCAAGCAGATGAGCGACGATCCATGGCTAAGCGAGGTTAAAAAGTTCAAAAAAGGTGAGCTAGTCGAGGGTAAAATCACTCGTATTACCCCGTTTGGCGCCTTTGTTCAGCTGAGTCCAAGTGTCGAGGCTTTGGTACACGTCTCTGAAATGAGCGACGACGAAAGCATTGATCCAGAAGAAATCTTCAAGCTGAACGAGAAGAAACAGTTCAAAGTTCTAGATATAGACACCGACAATCGTAAGATTGCCTTAAGTCTAAAAGATATTAAATAAAGATGCGTAAAGGAGGAGCACAGTGGCTCGAGTCATCGAACTTGACGAAAGTATCACCGTTGGCGAACTGGCCGAGCTACTGGCTCTACCAGTCAGCCAGCTAATTGCCGAGCTTTTCAAGAACGGGGTCATGGCTACCGTTAACGAAAAGATCGATTTTGACACAGCTCAGATTGTAGTCGGCGAGCTGGGCCTTGATGTTGAGCTAGACAAAAAAGAACAGGCCCCAGCCGCCCCCCGGCCTAAGCGAGAAGCCAGCGAAAGCGCCGAAACTCGTCCACCGGTGGTTGCCATGATGGGTCATGTTGATCACGGCAAAACCAGTTTGCTAGACGCTATCCGTGGCGCCGAGATCGCCAAAGGCGAAGCCGGCGGCATCACACAACACCTCAGTGCCTATCAAATTGACCACAATGGTCGACTTATAACCTTCTTAGACACTCCAGGTCACGAAGCTTTTGCTGCTTTGCGCGAACATGGTGCCCGCTTAACGGACGTGGTTGTGATTGTAATTGCCGCCGATGATGGTATTAAGCCACAAACATTAGAAGCAATCCGCTTTGCTCGCCAGGCCGGCGTGCGTATTATTGTGGCCGCCAACAAGATGGATAAACCAGAAGCCGACATTAATCGTCTTAAGCAGCAGTTGGCAGAGAATAATCTGATGCCAGAAGACTGGGGCGGCGACACGGTGGTTATGCCTGTTTCGGCTAAGACCAGAGAGGGCCTAAACGAGCTATTAGACATGGTTTTGCTGGTCTCTGATATAGAAGAACTAAAAGCCGACAAAAACATCCCGGCTAGCGGTTTGGTTATAGAAGCTCACATGGAGCAGGGGCGCGGTCCGGTTGCCGAAGCTCTGGTAGAGCAGGGTACTTTGAAGTTGGGCGACTTTGTGGTGCTGGGTGGAACTTATGGCAAGCTGCGAACCCTACAGATAACCGGCGGGAAGGCGATTCGCGAAGCCGGTCCCTCAACCCCGGTGGTTATGACTGGTCTAAAGAGCCTGCCAGACTTTGGCGATGAGTTTGAGGTTGTAGCCAATGAAAAGATTGCGCGCGACCAAGCTGCCCAAAATGCTCGCAACAAGCACACCTCTAACGTCACGTCTTCAGTCAGTAGCAGCGAGCTACTTAGAATTATTAGCCGCTCAAACCAGCTGACAGAGCTTAATATAATTGTGAAGGCCGATGTTCAGGGTTCTTTAACTTCTGTTATTGATAGTCTTAAAACACTGGATACTGAAGAAGTAGCTGTCCGTATTGTTAGCTCTGGTGTTGGAGTTATTACTGAGTCAGATATTCATACCGCAGGCACTACCGGCGCTATAATTTACGGTTTCCACGTTAATTTACCTAATCACGTAAAGCAGTTAGCCTCGCGTGATAAAGTCCCAGTTCGTCTATACACCGTTATATATGAACTCATAGACGACGTTAAAAACGAACTAGAAGCTTTGTTATCTCCCGAAGTTGTCGAAGAAGAACTGGGTGAGCTAAACGTAAAAGGCATATTTAAAATCGCTCGTACTGAGGTTATTTGTGGTGGCGAAGTAACTAAAGGCCGATTGACTGTTCCCGCACTGGCTCGTCTTTACCGTGGCAAAGAATTGATTGCCGACAACCTTGAAATTACTCGTCTGCAAAGAGGTCCTACCGAGGTCTCGGAGGTGCTAGAAGGCGAAATGTGCGGCTTGAGCTTTAAGACCGAAAAACGCGTTGAAGTTCAGGAAAATGACCGTATAGAGCTATTTACCCGCGAAACTAAAACCAGGACTTTATAAATAAAAAACACCCGGCTTAGGGTGCTTCATGAACATGAGCTTTTGGGGCGGTCCTCTTCGGACCGCCCCGTTGGAGCTCTCCCTCGTACGGCGCGCGTCACTTCTTCGAGATGATCGCCGACGTGTAGATGCGCTTGATCGGATCGGTGTAGATGTTCTTGTGGTCCAGGCCGGTGCCGGAGTTGTACATCCGGACCTCGAGGACCATGCAGAGCATCAGGGCCTGCGGCGCGTTCTCCGCCGAGCGGTCGGGGACCTTGAGGTGGCCCCAGACGACGAACGGATTCTTCGCCCTGAGCATGCCGATTCGCATCCAGGTGTCGCCGTCGCTGTCCGCGAACTTCACCGGCTTCGCCGGCTCGCCCGACTTCTTCAGCTGCTTCGGCGAGCCACCGAGCTGCGCGGACGTGATGTCCGTCCAGCGGTAGGTGTTGCTGCCGCAGAAGTTCCAGCCGAGCCGAGCGATCAGCAAGTTCGACGTCGGGTCGCCGCTGGTCCGCCTGACGGTCAGCCAGAAGTCGGCCGTCTGGCCGTCGCTGACGTGGTCGTTCAGCTTCATCGCGGCGGCGAGGCCATACTGCTCGATGCCGTGGAACTGGGACGTGACCTCGTCCGAGAACTGCGGCTTGTTGCCGTTGTCGGCGAAGGCCACCGTGGTCGCTACGAGAGCGACGATGATCGCGAAGGCGATCGGCAGTGCCATCTTGCGCATTACTGCTCCTTCCATGGGGGAAGGGTGGTTAAAGAGCTCCCCTGACGGGGCTTTAACCACCCCTGTCAGGTCAGCCGCATTTTAGCATAAATTTGCTATTTTAACAATGATTTTATAAAAACAGCAAGCCGGCACAAAGGTGTGGATAACTGGCCTATAATCCTTGTGCTTTCTACTACAGAATGTTATCTTCGAGATAAAGGTAAAAATATAAAAACCTAAAAAATATGCCAAGAACCGCAGAAACAACCCCAACTAATCCAACCGGCATCCCCATGCGCTTAGAGAGCGGCATATGGATGCCCGGTGAGGCGACGGCTACAAATATACAAAATAGTAATCAGATTTTGAGGAATTCTAGCCCCACAAAGGTAGAGATTGGCGATATTGGCGGTGGGGCCAGGAGCATACCTGTCATGGAAGCTGGTGATGCCGGGGGTCAAGCTCCCTCGACCCCAGAGACTACTGGTGACCCACGGCTCGATGCGCTCATGGCTACCATTAGTCAGCAGGCTGAGCTTATTAACCAATTGCGTGAGCAACAATCACAAACTACAGCGGTTCTAGAAAGATTGGTGGCTCTCTTGGAGGCTCAACAAGCGCAGCCAACTCCTCCGGGCGAACCAGCCCCCACTGAGCCTGAACCAGAACCAACGCCCGTCGAACCAGAACCAACCGTCCCAGGAGAGCCTACTCCTACTGTCCCCGGCGGTGGGGACGACAATGGGCCCACCGATGCAGAGATGAATCGCTTACGCACTGAAGCCTTACAAGAGGACCGCGAAAGAAATAACAATGCGCTTACCCAACGCGCCGAACGCGCCCAAAAAGCTTTAAATCGTGCTAGAGACGACCTTGTGCGCTTTACTATATTGCGTCGAGCCCGTTCAATATCTAGCCTCTGGCACCGTGGTGAGGGTCAGGCATATGATGCCGCCCAGGAAAATTACCGCAATGCCTTACGTGATTTTATGGCCGCCCAAGCCGAAGGCCTTCGAGCCCAGAATCCAGATATGAGCGACGCGGAGATAATTGAAGCCCTAGCTCCTATGGAATATGCCGAGCAGAAAGCTTTTGCAGAGCGAGTGCATTCTATGGATCAGGAAATGTTTGAAAACGGCCAGAAGTCCCTCCGCGAACGGATGTTAAGGCGCTGGGCCAACTACTCTACTAAGAAAAAGCTGCTCATTGGCGTGCTCGCCGGTGCTGGCGCGGGCTTTGCATCGGTTGGCTTAGGACTTGGAATAGCTGGGGTGGCCGTTGGTCTAGCCACACGCTATGCTTTTGGAGTACTGAATCACGTAGCCAGCGCGCGGAATGTCAGCGAAAAGAGCAAAGATGCCGAAGTTCGGCGAATTAGCGGCCGCGAACAACGGGAAAATGGCAGGCGAGCAAGTTCACGCTTACGTTTTGGCCCTAATGGCCAGACTGTTGACGACTACCTTGATAATGATATGTTAGACCGAAATGAAGGCTACCATGGTCGTGAAATGCGAAGAGCCCGCGGCCGAAATGGTCTTGGCCTGGCAATAATGGGAGCCTCTGGACTCCTAATCGGGATGGATATGGGTGGAGTCGATGTTATTCCACATGTTCTACGAGGCGACTGGAGTAATTTTTTGCATGAAATTGGCGACAAAGTACATGGCATCCATCATCACGGTGGTGGAGAGGGCAGCAGCTTTACGGTGCCTGGCCACGGTGGCGGCAGCGAATACGCCAGCTGGGATATCAAGCCTTCTACAATACACGCAACCAATATGACTGACTTTAATAAAGGTGTTGTCTCGCTTCTTCAGCAGCAAGGCATTCATGTCCATAACTTCAATCAACACGTCGTGGATCACATGAATCACTATATGGAGAATCGTCCGATGGCTTCTGGTATGGACGCATCTGGTCACCAGCATTTGATAAGTGGTAATTTCAGCTTTGGCAACCCATCTCATGCCCAAGGTTTCGAAATAGGCTCTAACGGGAACGGCCAGACAGAATTACTGAGATGGATGGATGAAGCCACTAAACAGGGCGCAACCTTCAGCAGAAGTTAAATATTAAGGGTGGAAGTAAATAATGGAACCGCAAGATCAAGCACAAATCGATGAGCTATTAAAGGCTATGGGCTTAAACCCGGCCAACATGAGCGATGAGCAAAAGCAGACTTCGCTAGCCGACATTTTGTATACGCTTAATATACGCGTTGGCGAGCGCGTCATTGATAGTCTGAGCGAAGACCAACTTAAAGAATTTGACGAACTAACTAAAGACGAAAACGCCGATAATGAGCAGGCTCTGGCGGAGTGGATGAAGAATAACGTACCGAGCTATAATCAGCTTATCGAGGATGAAATCCAGAAAATGAAGGCTCAGCACGATGACATTATGAGCGGAATAACAGGAGATGATGATGCAGATCGACAATAACTTCCTGGCTGATCTAGGGCTTGCCAGTATCCCCGAAGAAGAAAAACGGTTAATGATCGTAGACATTTATAAACTTTTATCTGCTCGTATTGGCGAGCGGGCCGAACAAGCCTTAGACGAAGCCAAACAAGAAGAATTTGGCCAAACTCTTGATAGCGGAGACCAAGAAGCAGTAACTGCCTGGCTGGCTAACAATCTGCCCAATTACCAGGCAATCGTTAGCGAAGAAGTCGAGAAAGTTAAAGAAGAAATTCGTCCTCAAGTACCTGGCATAGTGGCAGAATTTTCTAACCAATCTCAGCAGTAGTGCCTCTAACACGCGATAGTCTTGTGCTAAAATAAGATTAATTATGTTCAGGTTAGACGATAACTTGCTGCAAGAGTTGGGCCTTGGTACCTTGCCAGTTGATGACAAGAATAAAATGCTGGCCCATATTTATGAAACGCTAGAGCTGCGCGTTGGGATGAAGCTGGCCGAGAAGATGACTGATGCGCAACTTGATGAATTCGAAAGCTTCATTGATCGTAATGACGAGGCCGGAGCGTTGCGCTGGCTGGAAACCAACTTTCCGAACTATAAAGAAGTTGTTGCCGAAGAACTAGAAAAATTGAAATCTGAAATCAAAGCCCAGGCTCCGGCCATAGTTGAAGCTACTCTTGCGGCCGGCCAAGACCAAGCCAGCTCTTAAACTCTACCTATTTTTATAGCCTAAAATAAAATCTTTGCCGCTCACCGCCCGCCCACTCGGAGCGATAAGCTCCATAACTTCTAAAAAGCCGGGCTGGCAGTCTAGAACTAAAGCGCCGGCCCCCTTATCGCTAACTACTCGAGTTTTAGTGACTATAACTTCTTGTCCCAAGATTGTCGCTCGGCTTCTTGGCCAGCTAGCAAAGGCCCGAACCTCGCGCTCTAATTGCTCGGCCGGCTTATTAAAATTGAGCAGGCCATCATTTTTGCTCAGCAGCTTTGTATAGGTAGCCTGGTCTTCGTCTTGTTCTATAGGCTCTAAGCGGCCACCTACAATGTCATCGAGCTTTGCAGTTAAAAGCTCAGCTCCGGTCTGAGCCAGGGCGTTATAGAGTTCTGGTTGGGTTTCATGGCCGGTTAGCTCGTAGATTTGCTGAGCGTAAACCGGGCCGGCGTCCATCTCTACAGATAATTTCATTAGAGACAGGCCGGTGAATTTATCGCCACCTAAAATGGCGGCTTCTACTGGTGCTGGTCCACGATACTTTGGCAAGAGCGACGGGTGTAAGTTAACAATTCCGCCAGGGAAAAGGTCAATAATGGCCTCGGGAATAATTTTGCCGTAGGCAACCAATACACCAAAATCTGCCCCTATGTCAGCTAGCTCGTTTTTAATGCCTATGAGTTTCTGGGGCTGTGTAACAGGGATGGAGTTAGCTCGAGCAACTGTTTTGGCTAAAGGTTCGTTGAGTTTTTGACCACGACCTCTCTTGAAATCTGGTTTGGTTACCACTAGCCCTATAGGCCAACCCTGGTCTATTAAAGCTTTAAGGCTAGCGGCGCTAAAACTTTCAGTCCCGAAGAATACCAGCGGCTTGGACCTCTTCATAAGGCAGGCTTTCTAACTTTCCTTCTTCGGTGAGACGATAAAAATTATCCGGCGAATCTTTTATGTGATCAACGAACATAAGGCCATTTGTATGATCGATTTCGTGCTGAAAGACCCGGGCCAAAAACCCCTCGGCTTTGACGCGGATTTCTCGACCTTGTTCGTCTAGGGCGCGGACCCTAACCTTGGTGTGGCGCGGCACCTTACCGTAAATATCGGTAATACTCAAACAGCCCTCGTAGTCACTCTTAACCTCGCCCTCAAACTTTATGATCTCGGGGTTTATAAAAACGCTAAAGGTTTGGTTTTCTTTGTTATCAAAGTCGTTGCGTACTATTACCAGGCGATAAAGTTTATCTATCTGAACGGCCGCCAGGGCGACGCCGAGCTCGTGCTCCCTAGTACTTTCCCAGTCAAGGGTGGCAGCTTTCATCTCCTCTATAACTTTGGTGACTTCCGGCGAAACAAAGGTAATGCGCTTGGATTTTTGACGCAGATGGGGGTTCGGCAAAGTAATAATGGTATCTTTAGCAGACATCTTTAGAACTAAGTATAAACTACCTCTGTTAAGCCACCAAGTTTAACTTAGAGCTTAGAGTAGGTCAGTGGGGTCCAGGTTGATTTGCCAATCACTGGGGACCATCTCGGCAATTCTTAAAAGATGATTACGATCTTTAGACTTAACCACAAGCTGGTAGTAAAAGTATTTGCCGCGTCGAGCATAGAAAGATGGTGTAGGACCGATTATTTCAACCGGTAGCTTAAGCTCGGCAATTTGTTTTTGCAGACGAAAAGAAGCTTTTTGGCCGCCGCTATCAGTTGCTCGCTTACAGGTTAGCTGCAATAAGTAGCAAAACGGCGGGAACTTGAATTGCCGGCGCTCAACAATTGAGCGCTCATAAAAAGCTTCCCAGTCGCGTTTCAGGGCCGAACTGACCACAATATTCTGAGGGTCATAGCTTTGTACCACTACGCGTCCTTCGCCGTGGCCGCGGCCAACTCGACCGATAATCTGGTAAAGCAGCTGAAAGGCTCGCTCTTCGGCGGTGTAGTCGGGCAGGCCCAAAGAGGCTTCGGCGTTGACTATGCCTACTAACCCTAGGCTTGGCAAGTCTAGGCCCTTAGCAAGCAACTGGGTGCCCACCAGGATGTCAACCTTGCCGCTTCTGAGCTCGTCATAAA
Source organism: Candidatus Saccharimonadales bacterium (assembly GCA_035758565.1). Classification (NCBI taxonomy): domain Bacteria; phylum Candidatus Saccharimonadota; class Candidatus Saccharimonadia; order Saccharimonadales (SeqCode); species Saccharimonadales bacterium (SeqCode). The sequence continues at coordinate 460,690 of DASTXL010000001.1, read as the reverse complement.
CGTCGTGAAGTTGCTCACCAGCGATGTTATCGCTGTCGAAACGTCGAACAAAAGCCTCGGGAAAAAGCCTGGCAACTTCATCAACCAAAGCCTTAGTGCCCATAGTGTGATATATGATCTCTGGATTGTTGCATTTGGGGCAGGCAACCGGTGGCGATTTTTTAAAACCGCAGATATGGCAACGGGCCAGATGGTCATCACCGTGATATACCAGAGGTACATCACAATTAGGGCAATAGAATTGCCAGCCACAGGCATTACAGAGGATAGCTCTAGCAGAGCCGCGACGATTCAAATAGATTATTATCTGTTTTTTGGCAGATAATGTTGTTTTTATAGCATCAAGCAACTTATTTGATAGATAAGAGCTTCTACCGAAGTTAGAGCGCTCTTTTAGGTCTACTATTTCGGTTAGCACCGATGTTTCAGATTGAATTGCCGGTTGCTTCATGCGGACTATGGCCTGTTTTTGTTGGGCTAAATAATAGTCAGCGACTGATGGAGTAGCGCTGCCCAAAATAACTTTAGCTTCTGTTAGGCTGGCTAATTGGCTGGCTACCCTGGCAGCGTGGTAGTAAGGAGACTGATCTTGTTTATAGGCGGGCTCATGAGTCTCATCCAGAACGATGAGACCTATGGAATTAACCGGAGTAAATAAGGCCGAGCGAGGGCCAATAACGACAATCGGCTCGGTAGCCTCTAATATTTCAAACCAAATACGCTTTCTTTCGGCATCGCTGAGCTGCGAGTGCAAGACAAACACCGGACTTTTGATTTGCCGTCGGACGTTTAATAAAAGTTGAGATGTTAAAGATATCTCGGGGGTTAGTAAAATAGCTGATTTTCCACTGCTCAGCGTCTTTTTGGCTAATTCTAGATAAACTCTTGTTTTTCCCGAGCCAGTTTCTCCGTGTAAAAGTACGGTGGTGCTAGCTAGATCTTTTATAAAGTCCAAAGCTTTTTTTTGTTCGGCGGTAAGCGGCGGTTCTGCGGCGCCTGAGTCTTGCGGCTCTAAGACAGTCGGTTCCTTTTTACTGCGCCTAATAGTGGGTTTACTTGGTGCAAATTGGCGCAAAGCTTCGGCAAGCGTTGAGTGGTAATAATCTTTTATCCATTCGGCTAGCTGCAGGCAGTGGTAAGGCAAGGGCTGCTCGCTGAGGACACTTTTTATTGGCTTAACCTTGAACTGGGGCGGCGTAGTCGGCTCGCTTACGATAAAACCAGTCACATTCCGTTGGCGCAGAGGAACAGTGACCACACTAAGCAGCGGCAACGCATCGTCCGAAGAATAAGTCAGCGGAGCATTGGAATGATAATGTCCGTCAGCAATCAGTACCTCGTAGTAATGCATGGTTATAGTTTATACTGCCAAAGTAGGGTTAATACTCAAGCGTTGCAAACATCGCAACCTTTAGCTATACTATACGTTGTCTGAATAACAATAAGGTGGAGCATGCTAGATACCTTCATTACATCTCGTGTAAGGCGCAAGATCATCGTGGTCTATGCTAAATATCCCGACTTTAAAACACACGTCCGGGGCCTGGCTAAACTTATTAAAGAAGATGCTGGCAACATTCAGCGCGAACTAAAACGCCTAGAAAAGATCGGTTTTTTGATCTCGGAAAAGCAAAGCAACACCAAGATTTACTACACTAATAAACAGTTTCCAATCTTTAAGGAACTGCAGAGCATTGTTTTAAAGAGTCAACGCGCGGCTAATCAAAAGCGCCAGCAACGCCTCTAGCCGCCAGAAGGCAGTTAACGGAGAATAGGGGTTGATGGATTACCTCTGTTAATGTAAAATAACCAAGCAATGATACAAGTTACAAGAAAAGACTCAAAAGAATCAGTTGAGAATCTGCTTCGTCGTTTTGGTCGCAAGGTTTCTCAGTCTGGTGTTTTGTCTGCCGCTAAGCAGTCTCAGTATTTTGAAAAGCCAATGAGTAAGCGCGACCGTCGAGTCAAAGCTATTGTTCGTCGCGAGCGCAAAGCTGCTAAGGTTAAGAAGCTCAAACTAGGACGGTAGGAACGCCATCATGCAAGAGCAAATAGAACGCGACTTAAAGGCCGCACTACTCTCTGGTGATAAGAAAAAAGTTGAGACACTACGCTTAGTTAAAAGTGTTTTGCTTAATGAGGCTATCAGCCAAAATGCTCGCGAGACGGGCTTAGACGACGACCAAGTCACTAAAATACTAAGTCGCGAATCAAAAAAGCGTGCCGAAGCCGCCGAACTGTATGAAAAAGTCGGCGAGACCGAACGCGCCCAAGCGGAACAAGACGAAAAGGCTATTATAGACGTCTATTTGCCGGCTCAGCTCTCTGAGGAGGAAGTTCAGGCTGTGGTTGATGAAGAGCTAGCCAAGATGGAAAATCCCTCACCAGCTGATATGGGCAAAGTTATTGGAGCGGTTCGTAGCAGGCTAGGCGCTCGGGCCGACGGCGCTACAATAGCCCGGTTAGTCAAGGCGGCACTGGAGAAGCAATGATTATTATCATGGGGTCGGTGGGCTCGGGCAAGAGTGAACAGACTGCTCGCTTAGCTGCCCGACTTTTTATCCCTAGGATCTCAACTAGCAATCTATTGCGCCGCGAACTAACCCCGGAACGCGAAGCCAAAATGCGCGCTGGCGATTTAGTCGACGATCAAGAAGTAATAGATATTGTGGAGCCTGCCTTGCAGCAATTGGAATCTTCGAGCACCGACTTCATACTAGATGGTTTCCCGCGCTCGGTGCCGCAAGCTGAATGGCTGGTTAAAAAAGTTAAATCTGGCAAAATTAAGCTCGGCGCTATTATAAAACTGGACGTTTCGGGCGATGTTGTATTGAAGCGCATGCTGGCCCGCGGTCGCTACGACGACAAAAAAGAAATAATTCTTCACCGTTTGGAAACCTACAACAAAATTACTACTCCAGTGATTGATTATTTGCGCAGCCAAGGCCTCAAAGTTGACGAAGTGAATGGCGAGAACACTCCCGATGCAGTCGAGGCAGCTATTAAAAAGATATTAGAAACTTAAAGCCGAGTGATTAGACCAAAAACAGATCAAGAAATTGAATTAATGCGGACTGGCGGCCAAATGCTGGCCCAGATACTTGATCAATTAAAAAAAGAAGTTCAGCCCGGCGTAACCCCTAAGCAAATAGCTAAAAGCGCAGCGGGTTATATCCAAGAAGCTGGTCTTCAGGCAGTATTGCTTGGCTACGAAGGGTATCCAGATGTTATATGCATTTCTGTCAATGACGAGATTGTGCATGGCATACCGGGCAAAGAACCATTTAAGACTGGCGATGTAGTTAAGCTGGATTTAACAGTTGCCCATAAGGGTTATGTGGTCGACTCGGCTCTTACTTTGATTGCTGGCGAAGAGCCAACAGGTGATAAAAAAAGACTTGTGGAGGGTACTAAGCTTGCAATGGAGGCCGGCATCAATGCCATAAAGGGAGAGGGAACCAGGGTTGGTGATATTGCCGCCGCAGTCGAGAAGGTGCTAAATCAACACAAACTAGGTGTGATCCGAGATTTGGTGGGACATGGAGTGGGTCAAAATATCCACGAGGAACCAAATGTGCCGAATTATGGTGTAGCTGGTACGGGGTCCGTCTTGCCGGCCGGGGCCACAATCTGCGTTGAGCCCATGGCGACTTTAGGCGATTGGCGTATTAACGTAGCTAAAGACGGCTGGACCATTGTCGCCCGCGACGGGTCTTTGGGTGCCCACTTTGAGCATACTGTCTTAGTTACGGATAACGGCGCCGAAATCCTCACCTTAGTCTAAGAGCTTGCTGCTATTTAACTCTAGCGGTATACTGCGGATTAGTAAGATATACTTAAAATAAATATGTCAGAAAATGAACTTAGCTACTTTGTAGGACTAGATATAGGCACAACAGCCGTTCGGTGTGTAGTGGGCGAGCTTTCCGGTGATGTAAACCTGCCAAAAATTATTGGCTTTTCCAGTGTAGAAAACACGGGCATGCGCAAAGGCAATGTTGCCCATACAGAGGAAGTTGTGCAGGCGGTAGCCGGGGCTATTGCCGAAGCCGAACGAATGAGCGGGCGCGAAATTAAAGCGGCAACAGTTAATATTAACGGCGCACATGTACAGGGCGTAAACTCCAAAGGCGTTATTGCTATTAGCTCGCCGGATCGCCAAATCACTCCAGAGGATCGGATGCGGGTGGAAGAAGCAGCTACTATTGTTCAGCTGCCGGCCAACAAAGAGATAATTCAGGTTTTTGCTAAAAACTACCGATTAGACGGGCAAGAGAATATTAAAGATCCGGTTGGTATGCACGGCGTACGCCTAGAGGTTGACACTCATATTATTATGGCTAGCTCGCCAGCCCTACGCTCGCTTGATCAAGTACTTGAAAGAGCAGAGGTGAACTCGTCGCACAAAACAGTTACGTCTTTGGCCGCTGCTGAGGCGACGCTTGATCGCAAACAAAAAGAATCAGGCGTTCTCGTACTGGATATCGGCGCCACCACTACCAATATGATTGTTATTGAAGACGGTGAGGTTGAGCATGTGGCCGTGGTACCGATGGGCGGTAATCACATTACTAACGATCTGGCTATCGGTCTTAAAACAGATCTTGATATTGCCGAAGCCGTCAAACTCAAGCATGCTAGCTTGAGCAAGAATTCTGTCGGTCAGGTCAGTATTACGGCAGGCGGTGAGACTCATCGCTTTGATAGAGAAATGATGCGCATGATAGCCGAAGCTCGGGTTGAAGAGCTTTTAGAATTTGTTGATAAAGAACTTAAATCTATTCATCGTTCGCGCAAGCTGCCTGGCGGCGTAGTTCTGACTGGCGGCGGCGCAAAGCTACCCGGCTTGGTTGAGTTTACTAAAGAAGCGTTGGAGCTTCCGGCAAGGATTGGCAGTTGGAAGCATGTTGAGCGAATTGTAGACGGCATGGACGAGCAGATTTTCGCTCCAGTAATCGGACTAATGCTGCTTGATATGTACCTTGGACCAGTGCAGGATATAACCTACACCGACCCGTCAAGCGGCCTGCTGCAATCTGTAAATGTGTCATTGAACAGTCTTTTTAACCGCTTTAAAAAGCACTAATAGCTAGCAGGTAATTTTTTTATTCAATGTTGCGAGCGGCCTTTGGTTCGTGAGTAGTAATTGCATTCAAACGAGCTTGTTGCTTATAATTAGATCATCATTTTAAGTGGAGAATTTAATAGCCATGCCTCAGGTGGAGCCCGAAATTGAAACGTTTGCGAGAATAAAGGTAGTAGGTGTCGGAGGTGCTGGTGGGGCGGCGATTAACCGTATGGTTGAAGCCGGCATCAAAGGTGTAGATTTTGTAGCCGTTAACACAGATGCTCAGGCGCTGCATCATTCCAAGGCCAATCAAAAGATACATATTGGCAAAGAAGAAACCAGGGGCTTGGGTGCTGGAGCCGATCCAGAAGTCGGCGAAAAGGCGGCTAAAGAATCATTGGACGAAATCAAAGAAGCGGTAAAGGGCTCTGATATGGTGTTTGTAACTATTGGCGCTGGTGGTGGTACCGGTAGTGGAGCTGGTTATCTTGTTGCCCAAGCAGCTCGAGAAGAGGGCGCGCTAGTTATTGGCTTTGCGACCCGGCCGTTTGCATTTGAAGGCGAGAAGCGTCGCCGCAACGCCGATACGGCCATTGAGAGGCTACGCAAGAATGTTGATACTCTAATCACTATTCCAAACGATCGTTTGCTTCAAACTATTGATCGGCGTACTCCTTTACTAGAAGCTTTCAAGGTGGCTGATGATGTTCTGCGTCAAGGCGTGCAGGGCATCTCTGACCTCATAACTGTCCACGGTTTAGTCAACCTTGACTTTGCTGATGTTAAAACAGTTATGGCTAACGCCGGCTCGGCGTTAATGGGCATCGGTCGGGCTAGTGGCGAAAACCGTGCCGTAGAAGCTGCCCAGCAGGCCATTAGCTCGCCGCTTCTGGAAGTTTCTATCGATGGCGCTCGTGGCATTTTGTTCAACGTTATTGGCGGCATGGACATGAGCATGCACGAGATCAATACTGTAGCCGAAACCATTACTGCTGCAGCTGACTCCGAGGCAAACATTATCTTTGGTGCAACCATTAATCCTGAGCTTGAGGGAGAAATCATTGTCACCGTTGTGGCTACCGGCTTCGAAGAGTCTTACTACGCCAGCCGTGATGCTAAAACTGCGGATCTTTTGCGTAACGCTACGGAGACTGAAGAGCCTACTCCCCAGCGTATCGAAGAAAAAGATATGGCCGACATCGATATGGACCTCGAGGAGTCGGGCGAGACAACAGCCGAAGATTTCTCTAGTGACGAAACGCCAAATATCTGGGCCCTGAGCGATGACGCCAACGGTGCGGCTCAGGATGCGAGCGAAGAAGATGAGTTTGATCGGCCATCATTCCTGCGGCGTGCCTTCAAGCGCGAGCGCGGCCAGCCTTATGTCGACGATCGAGGCGACGAAGAAAATAATCAAGACCAGCAATAAGTTAAAGAGAAGATAAAATCATTATCAGATTACAGAATTTTGTGATTAATACACCAATAAAGTGCTTGCGCTTGCGCTACATCCAGGGTTAATATAATGATCACGAACACTACATATAGTGATAGCACATTAAACCAGCTAAACTTCAGAGGTAGTAATAATGAAGTGTCACCACTGTCATTCATTAGAAAATAAGGTTATAGAATCGCGTGATGTCGCCGATGGCGAAGCTATCCGCCGCCGCCGCCAGTGCTTAAACTGCGGCTATCGCTGGACGACTTACGAGCGTTTAGAACGTCCGAGTTTAATAGTCGTTAAGCGCAACGGCACAAGGCAGCTTTTCAGTCGCGATAAATTGCTGAAAGGTTTGCAGCACGCAATCGAAAAAACCAATGTGACTCATTTGCAGCTAGAAAATTTTGTAGCTCAGATTGAGCGCGAACTTTATGACAGAGGGGAGCCGGAAGTTTGCTCGACCGATATTGGCGAGTTAGTCATGGCCGGCTTGCCAAAACTCAGCGAGGTTGCCTATGTGCGGTTCGCAAGCGTATATAGGAAATTCCGCGATATTTCTAGTTTTGAACGTGAGCTTTCTCGCATTCGCGAAGAAAAAGCTAACGCCGATAAAACTACTACCAAAAAGTCAGCTGCAAAATAAAAACGAGGCTTAAACTCTAAGCCGCACTAAAACAAATAAATTAGTGTGTTGCTCTAGGCACTTGTCGTGTTCTATTATGAGAATTGTCTAGAGGAGCAAGGGTGGTGCTTGATCGAGAGGGACGAAGAAGAGCACTCATTCACTAGCTCGTAAAAGATAAAAATTTTTAAAACAAACTCTAAAACAAGAGCAAGTAAGAGAGGGGAATATACAAATGGCTCAGGCAACTAAAGACGGTAGGGTTAATAGACTCTTCACAAAACCGAAGAGCAAGGCCTACGACTCACTAAAATGGGTAAAGCGTGATTCGCTAATCGCCAACCCAATGACCGGTAAGCCGGTTTTCGAACAAAAAAGCGTGGATTTTCCAGAGGGCTGGAGCCTCAACGCTATTAATATCGTTGCCCAGAAATATTTTACGGGTACGCCAGGCACTCCTGAGCGTGAAGCCTCTCTCAAAACTTTGATTGACCGTGTCGTTGATACGGTTACCCGCCAGGGCCAGCAGGAAGGCTATTTTGACTCAGAATCGGAAGCCGAAGATTTTCGAGAAGAACTTAAGTACGTATTAGCTACGCAGCGCGCTGCGTTTAACTCACCGGTTTGGTTCAACATTGGCGTTCCCGAGCGTTCTCAGCAGGCTAGCGCTTGCTTTATTTTGGCTGTCGAAGACACTATGCCGTCAATTCTTAACTGGTACAAAGAAGAGGGCATGATCTTTAAAGGTGGTTCTGGTTCTGGTATCAACATCAGCACCTTGCGTTCCAGCAAAGAGTCCTTAGGCAAAAGTGCTGGTACTGCCAGTGGACCTTTGAGCTTTATGCGCGGCGCTGATGCTAGTGCTGGAGCTATTAAAAGCGGTGGCAAGACTCGCCGGGCCGCTAAGATGGTCATTCTTAACGTTGATCACCCCGATGTAGAAGAGTTTATTTGGTGTAAGGCAATCGAGGAGCGCAAAGCTCGCGACCTAGAAGCCGCTGGTTGGGATATGAGCTTGGACGGCAAAGACAGCTTTAGTGTGCAATACCAAAACGCTAATAATTCTGTGCGTGTAACAGATGACTTTATGCGCGCTGTAGAAAACGATGCCGATTGGCAACTAAGAACCGTTAAAGATGGCAAAACCGTCCAAACCGTTAAAGCCCGCGACATTTGGCACCAAATCGCCAAAGCCGCTTGGGAATGCGCCGATCCTGGCTTGCAGTTTGATACTACTATCAACCACTGGCACACTGCGCCAAACGCCGGCCGCATCAACGGCTCTAACCCGTGCAGCGAGTACATGCACCTGGATAACTCGGCTTGTAACTTGGCCAGCATAAACCTGCTTAAGTACTTGAACGATGACTTTAGTTTCGATATTGAATCTTTCAAGCATACCGTTGAGCTGATGTTCACGGCTCAAGAAATATTGGTGGGCTATAGCGAATATCCAACCGAAAACATCACCAAGAACGCTAAAGCTTACCGAGAACTCGGTCTTGGCTATGCCAATCTAGGTGCTTTGCTCATGGCTCAGGGCTTGCCGTACGACAGCGATGAAGGCCGCGCCCAAGCTGCTGCTATCACAGCTCTAATGACGGGCCATGCTTATGCCACTAGTGCCCGGATGGCTCGCAAAGTTGGTCCATTTGCCGGCTACCACAAAGATCGTGAGGCTATGAATAAAGTCCTGCGCCAGCACCGCGACGAAGTCAACAAGATCGACGCCGCTTTGGTTAGTGAAGAGCTTTTAAATGCTGCCGCTAACGCATGGGATGAGGCTATTGAGCTAGCTGAACTGCATGGAGTTAGGAATTCTCAGGCTTCTGTTCTTGCTCCAACTGGCACCATCGGACTGATGATGGACTGCGATACCACTGGTATTGAACCGGATCTAGGCTTGGTTAAGGTCAAAAAATTAGTTGGCGGCGGTACTATGAGTATTGTTAACCAAACTGTGCCCAGAGCGCTAAAGGCCCTTGGCTACAACAAGGGTCAGATCGAAGATATTGTTAACTACATCGATACCGAAAAGACTATTACTGGCGCTCCGCATCTTAAGAGCGAGCACCAAAATGTGTTTGCCTGTTCTATGGGCGACAATCCTATTCACTACCTCGGCCATGTCAAGATGATGGCTGCTGTTCAGCCGTTCATTTCCGGCGCTATTAGCAAGACGGTTAACATGCCAGAAGAAGCCACTGTTGAAGAAATAGAACAACTGCACCTGGAGGCCTGGAAACTTGGCCTTAAAGCGGTTGCTATCTACCGCGACAACTGTAAGGTTGCCCAGCCGCTGGCTATGGCTAAAAAAGATGACGGCAACAAGGAAGCTCCAGCTGCGGCCGTTGAGGTCGTGACCACTGCAGTGGCTGTGCCTCATGGCGCAGTTCGCCGTGATATGCCAAAGATTCGCAACTCCAAAACCTTTAGTTTTTCGGTTGCTGATAGCAAGGGTTACTTCACAGTCGGCGAGTACGACGACGGTGCCCCTGGCGAGTTATTTATCTCGGTCTCTAAGATGGGCTCGACCTTGCGTGGTCTGATGGACGCCTTTGCGATTAGCATTAGTCACGGCTTGCAATATGGCGTTCCTCTCAAGACATACGTTCAGGCCTTCACTAGCATGAGCTTTGCACCATCCGGTATCACTAGCGATCCAGAAATTCGCACAGCTACTTCACTAGTTGACTACATTGCTCGTCGCTTGGCGCTGACTTATCTGTCGTTTGACGATCGCTTAGAGCTGGGTCTGGCATCCATCGATGATATGCCAGAAAACCAAACCAGTTTGCTCGAAGAGGTTAAGCCAGAAGTTAAAGAAGAGCAGCCAATCAGCGAACAGCCTAAAGTTGTATCTGCCAGTACAGCTCCGGCTGCCACAGTTAGTCAAAACACTAACCCAACTGAAGCCGCCAAGGCTGACGATGCCGCGCCAATGTGCTTTAACTGCGGTAATCAGACTCAGCGTGCCGGTAGCTGTTACGTCTGCACTAGCTGCGGTTCAACTACGGGTTGCAGCTAAAGACTGAGCTAGGTAAGTTAAAAGGGCTTTTCTTTAAAGCCCTTTTACTGTTTGGATATTGGGCCAGTCCAAATCTAAACAAGAGCAGTTTGTTATACTGAAAATTATTATGGCTAAATCCAAATGAGAATAGTTATCCTTTATCATCCCAACAGCGAACAAGACGGAATGACTCAGGATTTTAAGCGTGATTTCGAGGCTCGTCACTATGGCCAAACCATTGAACTAGTTAGCTTAGAGACAAAAGAAGGGTCTGATATGGCTGCGCTTTATGATATAGTCCGGTATCCCGCACTTTTGGTTTTGACAGGGGATGGCGGTTTGCAAAAACTCTGGCAAGATTTACCCTGGCCCTCCCTTGACGAAGTCTATTCCTACGCAAGACCCTAGCCTCATTGCAGTTTTTACCCCTTTAGGTTATTCTCTAAGTGAACAATTCAAAGAAGTCCGTTATCAGCAGCTATCAACTGCGAAACCTTGCATAAAGGTTGCGGAGTGGGAAGAAAGCCTTTTGGCAAGTAGAACCCGACGAGTTGATCCGTCGTTACCGGAGAAAATAAGTGCCTCTTTAAAGGAATCTGGATGGTACCGCCCGCAAGGGCTCCAGGGAACTTTTAAGAGGTTATTTTATTAAGGAGAAAGATGAAATTCAAACAAGGCACTCGCCGAAAAGCAATCGAATACGAGAAAGACCTCGTCAATTATTGGCGCGACAACAAGATTTTCGAAAAGTCGGTGCAGCAGCGACCGGCTGCCGACAGCTATGTGTTTTATGACGGCCCTCCATTTATTACAGGGGTGCCGCACCACGGTACGCTGCTTTCTAGCATCGTTAAAGACGCCGTGCCGCGCTATCAGACTATGAAAGGCAAGCGAGTAGAGCGCGTTTGGGGCTGGGACTGTCATGGTTTGCCAGCCGAGAACTTTGTTGAAAAAAAGCTGGGTATTACCGATCGCCATGATATTGGCACCAAGATTAGCCTAGAAGACTACATCCGAACTGCCCGCGAAAGCATGGTGCAGACTAGTAGTGAGTGGGAAGACACCATTGATCGTATTGGCCGCTGGGTAGATTTTAAGGGCGCTTACAAAACCATGGACAAAGAATATATGGAAAGCGTCTGGTGGGCCTTTAAGAAGCTCTATGAGGCTGGCAAAATCTATGAAGGCGAAAAGGTCTTAATGTATGACACTAAGTGGGCTACGCCGCTTTCTAAAGCCGAAGTAACAATGGACGCTGGCGCCTACCAGGTAGTGACCGATCCGAGCGTTTACGTGAAGTTTAAATTAAAGAACTTCCCAGTACAGGAAACCATAGAGCAGGGCAGCGCAACGCCAGCTTTTTTGCTGGCTTGGACCACAACGCCCTGGACTCTGCCGGGCAACACTGCGGTTGGCGTCGGCAAAAACGAAACTTATGCTGAAGTCGAAGTAAGTAATGGCGATCACCTGATCCTCTTGGCTAGCTTGATCGATAAAGTCCTTACAGACGAAAAGCATCAGCCAGTGCCGCACAAAGTTGTTCGTGACGACATTAAGGGTCATGAATTAATTGGTCTTGAATACGAGCCATTATTAGGTGTACATCGCGGTGAAAACGCGCACAGAGTGTGGGATTACCCCGACCTTAGTACCGATGATGGTAGTGGCATTGTGCACCTGGCGCCCGCCTATGGCGAAGAAGATTTTGAGCTGGCCCATGAAAAGGGCATCCCGGTCGTACACGTACTAGACGAATACGGAAATTACACCGAAGGTGACTGGAAAGGCGAAAATGTCTGGGAAATTAACAAAACCATAGCCAAGGACTTGCATGCCCGCGGCATAGTTTGGAAGATCGATTACATCCAGCACGAATACCCGCACAATTTGCGTAATGGCAATCGCTTAATGTACCGCGCGCATCCGAGTTGGTTTATGGATATCGACGGCCAACGAACCGAAATGTTAGAAGAAAACACCGAACATATTAACTGGTTCCCTGAATACATTAAACACGGTCGATTCGAAAAAACCATTCTGCAGGCACCAGATTGGAACCTGAGTCGTGATCGCTTCTGGGCTACCGCCATGCCGGTCTGGAAGAGTGATGACGGCGATATTAAAGTGGTTGGCAGCTACGCTGAACTCAAAGAATTAAGCGGCGTAGAGCTAGAAGATTATCATCGCCCATGGATTGACGACGTTGAGTTTGATTTTGAAGGGAAGCACTACAAGCGAATCGATAAGGTTTTGGACTGCTGGTTCGAAAGTGGCTCTATGCCTTTTGCGCAATTCCATTACCCGTTTGAGAATAGGGATAAGTTTGAGCAAAACTTCCCAGGCGATTTTATTGTCGAATACGTAGGACAGGTTCGTGCCTGGTTCTATTATGTGCATGCCGTAAACGTTGGGCTGTTTGGCCACAACGCCTTTAAGAACGTCATTGTTACCGGGAACCTTATGGGCAGCGACGGCTTTAAGCTCAGCAAGTCGCGTGGCAACTTCACCGATCCGAGCGAAGTATTTGATCGATATTCGGTGGACGCTTGGCGGCTGTTTTTGCTAGCTTCGCCGGTAATGAAAGGGGAAGATGTTACCCTGATCGACAAAGACGTGCAGGACGTTCAGCGCAAACTGGCCATGATTTGGAATATGTACGACTTCTTTACACTTTACGCATCGGTTGATGGCTGGGAGTGGGATGGCAAGCTCGAGGATCCCTATCAGGATTTAACCCATCCACTAGACCAGTGGATTGTCAGCCGCGTGCACGAGCTAACTGCGCAAGTAGAAGAACACATGGATAACTACGATATCCCGAGCGCTCTCAAAGGTGTTCTGCCGTTTGTTGACGATGCCAGCAACTGGTATATCCGCCGTTCGCGCAAGCGTTTCTGGAAGAGTGATAACGATACTGATAAAGATATGGCTTACCGCACATTGCACTACATTCTTGCTCGTTTGAGCTTGGTGTTAGCACCTTTCACACCGTTCCTGGCCGATGAACTTTACCGCAATTTGACTGGCGGGGAATCTGTGCACCTTTGTGACTGGCCGCCAAACGGGCAGACCAACGGCCTGGTATTAGAAGAAATGGTTACCGTTCGCGACCTAATCACTCAAGGTCTGGCGCAGCGGGCCGAAGCCGGTATAAGAGTGCGCCAACCTCTGCAGGCTGTAACCCTGCATGGCCTTAGAGAACTTAAACCGGAACTTGCCGACATTGTGGCCGAAGAGCTCAATGTCAAAGAAGTTAAGCTTGATCCAAAAGGCGAGATTGGCGTAACCATCTCGACCAAGATAACACCAGAGCTTAGGCAAGAAGGCCTGATGCGCGAGCTCATTCGCCATATTCAGAACGCCCGTAAAAATGCCGGTCTTAATGTTGATGACCGAATTGAGCTAGATATTAAAAGCAACTCTGATAGCGTTAATCAAGCCTTCAAGAATTTTAAGACTGAGATCTTTGCCGAGACTCTTGCCGCTTCCGACCACCCGAGCGGTAATGATCATAGCGAGCAGATCACCCTGGATGGCGCAGAAGTTACGATTACACTAGCCAAAGTAAAGAGTTAACTAGCATTATATGGCTAGTTAACTCTGAGGCCCTTCAGGCAAGGCAAGAGGGGTTAACCCTTTACACTGACTGCTTAATCTGTTAAGCTCTTATTTGATAAATGAGACACCGCTTCGCGGTTTCTCATCGCTCGTCGGCAAAGCCGAGCCCGCCTTTAGGGCGGTTCAAGCTCGCTGCTCTTCCGGAGAATAGTTATCAAAAGGATTAAACTTAGAAAAGATTTATGAAAAAAGCAGTTATCGCCACTGGTGGAAAGCAATACCTCGTTAGTGAAGGCGAGCAAGTTGAAGTTGAGCTTTTGCAGGCTGGCAAGACGGTAGACTTCGATCCATTGCTAGTTATTGATGGCGAGAAAGTGAGCGTTGGCACCCCGCTGGTGAGCGGTGCTAAAGTTAGTGCCGAAGTAGTCGAACAAGAAGTAAAAGCCGACAAAGTAGTTGCTATCCGCTACAAAGCTAAAAAGCGTGTTCGTAAAGTCCGCGGCCATCGCCAGCGCCATACTTTGGTAAAAATCACCAAGATCGCTTAAGAACTTTTTAAAGCCCCTAACTTCTGTCATACTGAAGTTAATGGGGCTTATGTTTAGGTCACGCCGGCAAAAATATATTGTTATTGCTCTAGCTGTTTTAGTAGTGGGTGCTGGAGCTACCATAACCCGAGCTTTGCTGCTGGGCAATGGTGGTGGTCCAGTATCTTCGAGCGACATTGAACTCCAAAGGGGCTTGGTTGGCTGGTGGAAGATGGACGGAAACGCTAGAGATGCCACACCGTACGCCAACAACGGAACACTTACGGGTGGGCCCACGGGAACAACCGACCGCCATGGTGCTGCGAACTCAGCTCTGAGCTTCAATGGTACCAACCAATATGTTGCTTTGCCGGCCGGCGGGTTGCCAACATCAGCAATCACGGTTAGTCTCTGGGTTAACCAATCAACCCTGGTGAATTATTACGATCTAGCCGCTAATAACTGGACTTCAGAGGGAAGCTGGGACCTCTATACGCTTGGCAATGGGCAGGTGTTGTTTGGAGTTTTCCATTCCGGCTTGCAGTACAATTCGGCCTGCAGTACCGGCACTATGACAATAAATTCATGGCACCATTTAGTAGGAACTTACGATGGCTCAACGGTTAAAGTCTATTTTGACGGCAATGTATGCTCTACCACAAAGTCGGTCAGTGGGGTTACCCTGCACAACACCGGCAATTGGACAGTCGGCGAACACGCCGCCGGCTCGTCTACTCACTCAATCGACGATGTAAGAATCTACAACCGGGCTTTATCGGCCGCCGAGGTCTCTGTCCTTTACGGTACTTACAACTCCTCGGTTGCTCTAGGGGCCGGCGAAAACGGTTTAATTGGCTGGTGGCGCATGAATGGCAATGGCAAGGACTCGACGCCATTCAACCACGATGCAACTATAAGCGGAGCGACACTGGCCGTAGACAGAAAAAACACTGCCAGCAGCGCTTACATTTTTGATGGGGCGTCAAGCTACTTGCAGGTTAATGGTGTAAAATTCACTTTTCCTATGAGCGTATCATTATGGTTTAAGGCTAATACAACTAATACTCTAGGTCATATGATTTACGCTGGAGAAAATACCAATGGCGATGGTTTTGGCGGCCAAAACGAGTGCCATTTAAGCCAAAGCAATACTAATTTGCAGTTCTATTGCCAAACCGGCGGAACGGTTAATTTCAGTCAGTCAACTCCGGTAATCACAAACAACAATTGGCATCACGTTGTAGTCGTTTTGGACACTACCACGAAGATCTATGTGGATGGGGCGCAAAAAATCTCGACAGCCGTAACGGGCACGCCCAACTTTTCCAATTATGCGAACTGGATATACTTTGGCCGACCTATGGCTTCGTCCCGTTACTTTAACGGGTCGCTCGATGACATCAGAATATATAACCGCGACTTAAGTGCCAGCGAAGTATCTAGTTTATATAACACTTACGACTCACAAATACCTCTATATAGTGCGACTAGTTCAGGTGGCAGTATCAATCTTTCATCCGGGCTGATTAGCGAATGGGACTTTAACGGCAACGCTCGCGATGCTACGCCATACGGCAACAATGGCACTGTGAATGGCGCAACCTTAACCGCAGACCGCAAAGGTCGAGCAAACAGTGCTTACCAGCTAGGTGATTCAGGTGCCTGGATAGGTGTGGGCAGTCCGAGCATTTACTCTAACTTACCGGCCGGTTTTACCTATAATATTTGGCTAATGCGTACTACTTCTTCGATTTACCACTGGCCAGAAATAATGGGATCGAGTAACACGCATACTTATTTCGGTATAAGAAGCCAAAATTTCGGTGATTCGATTGGGCTTGAATATGGCACCACACCTTACGCTGGATCTACCTTTGCTAGCACTTCTGGCCAGACCCTTCCGGTCAATCAGTGGCACATGTTCACCGTAACTTATGATGGAGCTACCCTTAGGTCTTACTGGGATTCCGCACTAAAATCTACTACCACAGTGGCTCTTAATCCCAGCTTTGGAGGCCTGAATTTCACCGGTGCAACGAACGCGTGGAACGGGAGCATAGACGACGCCCGCGTTTGGAACAGAGCGCTCTCGCAAGTCGAAGTGGCAGACCTATATTCCATATACCGCTAGTACTATAAGGTTAGTCAACAGATAAATATTCAATTGAGTATCCCACAAAATAGTAACTTTTTTTGCCGAAATGTGTAGTGGTTTCAAGCCCCAGTGACTGAGTCTACCTGGAGACAAGGTGTGGAAAACATGAGCACTTTCGTTGACATTGTCCACAGGGAAGCGTAATCTGTAACTAGTCTTATTGCGCTTTTAGCAGAAAACGTGGGCTAAAACTGCAAGGCAAGACAAAAACCTTAAAACTAAAATAAACAGGTAAAACATGCCTAAAAGCTCCTTGCGGGCGCGTGATTATTTACTACGCGTGCGTAAAAGCATTCGAATTGCCCTGGCCGGCCCCTTAATGGGGCTGTTTGGCGTTTTGGCTGTTTGTTTTTCTGGCGCACCGACCGCCACGGCTGTCACGAGTAGTTACTTAAACTTCCAAGCTCGCTTGATGAGTTCTACCGGTGCTATCGTGCAAGACGGCAACTACAATGTCGAGTTCAAGATCTACGATGCCAGCTCGTCAACCGGTTCGGGGCAGGGGTCGTGTAGTGGTGATGCTCACTGTTTATGGTACGAAACTCGCACCAGTGGCAACCAGGTTAGAGTGGTTGATGGTTACCTGACTGTTAACCTGGGATCGGTTAATCCATTCCCATCCACTATGCCCTGGGACCAGCAGCTATGGTTAACCATGAATATCGGCGGTACCGGCAGCCCAAGCTGGGATGGCGAGATGAATCCGCGCATCCAACTGACCGCTATCCCGTACGCGTTCAAAGCCAATGCCGCTGCTCAGATCCAAAACTCTAGCGGCTCTACGCTGCTCACAACTTCTGGTAACCAGATATCTTTGCCTAATGCCACTGGTTCGTCCAGTGCTTTGACGTTCGGCGGCGACACTACTGCCAATCTTTATCGTTCGGCATCTGGAACCATCAAAACTGACGGCAGCTTTGACGTGGCCGGGGCGTTGGGCATTGGTGTTACAAACCCGCAGGGTGCGTTGACTATCGCCAACAGTGCGTGGATTAACGCGGTTGATGCTAGTGGCACCGGCAACGTAAACATCCTGCAAGTTAATTCAAACAACCAAATTCAACTAGGTGCTGCGCTGGCTATAGATGGCGGTATTGTCTTGCCAACAGATGCTGGCCAGGTGACTTTCAGTGATTTACCCATTGATAGCTCGGCTGCCACTGGTACGCCAGAAAGCTACACTATGCGAGTTGGCTCAACCAACGCCTTTACTGTTTACGGCGAATCGGATGGTGCCGGCGGAGTTCAAAACGTACGCATTGCTATCGGCAGTAGCATTACTCCAGGCTACACGCTGGACGTAGGCGGCGACGCCAACGTCTCTGGAGTTTACCGCGTGGGTGGTGTGCAAATTTGTTCAAGTACCGGCTGTACGGCCGCTTCTGGTTCGTCGTACTATATCCAAAACGGCACATCACAGCAGCCAAGTTCCAACTTCAATATCAGTGGAACGGGTGTAGTTGGCGGCACATTAACCGTAGGTGGCAATATCAATCTGGCGGGCACGTACAACGGGGTTATTGTTAACAAGTATGGCGAAGATGCCAATGGGGCTGGCATTGCCATTGGTGCCGGCGGCTCAACAATCTTAGGCTCTGGTGAGTCGGCTGCGACCGCGGCAGCAAACATCGCCTATTCCAACGAGAATTTGGCGCTTACATCAGATAATACGATTACATTTTATACAAACCTTCAGAGCGGATGGTCGTCACGAGTCCAAGCCGTGACTATTGCTTCGGCTGGCCAGGTGGGCATCGGCTCCACTACCACAAATGGACTTTTGAATGTCGGCACCAACACTACAACCGCTAGTGGCGGCTTATACTTTGGTACGGACGTCAACCTTTATCGATCCGGCAACAACGCACTAAAAACTGATGATAGCCTTCAGGTTGTTGGTAACTTGACCACCACTTCTAGTATTGGCTTTACCAACACCGGTAACGCCAATCAGGGGATTGATCTTAACATGGTGGTTACATCGGCCACTACAGCCGGCGACATCGTGGTTATAGATTCCAGCAACGCTGGGCAGGTGACAGATAGTACTTCGGCTAATTCCACTAAGATTTTCGGCGTGGCGACCACGACAAATAGCGCTGGCGTAGCTCAACCGATTGTGGTGAGCGGCGTCTATCAGGTGAATGTTGACACTGCGGCAGTGAACGTGGGTGATTACATAGTTACCAGTTCAACCACCGGCCTTGGTACTGATTCAACATCACCAACTGGCGGGACGATCGGCCAAGCGCTGAGCTCTAAATCTTCTGGCAGCAACGGCACGGTTTGGGTTTATATAAACCCAAGCAGTGGAGTAGGGAGCGGCGGTGGCGGTAGCGGCTCCAGCAGCAGTTACTCTGGATTCGCGGTTGATTCTGGCAATTCGTTGACCACAGGGTTGATGTCTTACTGGAACCTGGACGAAGCATCCGGTACAACCGTCAAAGATTCGGTAAACACTAACTACGGCGTGGCTAACGGTACGACCATAACTGGCGGTAAAAAGAACTATGCCAGGAGCTTTAACGGGACTAGCGACTACGTAGATTTGGGTAACGGCAACACCCTGAATCAAACTTCCACGTTGTCCATATCCGCCTGGATAAAAAATAATGATCCTACTTGTTCAGGCGTTGGCAGCTATATACTGGGTGGTGACAACAATGGTTATGGCTTCTATCTTCTCAATGGTAGCTGTAAAGTATCCTTCGGTAAAATTGGCATAAGCGGGGCGTCCGGAAACATAGCCATAACTGACACAACAAGCTGGCACCACGTTGTGATGACATATAGTGGCAGTCAGCTAAGATTCTATGTAGACGGAGTAGCAGATTCGGCTAATCCAGTTGCCTATTCTACTGGTTTTAGCACGGGCTCACACTACTATCTTGGCGGACGATCCGGCAGTAACTACTTCAAAGGCAGCATTGACGAAGTCGGTTTGTGGAATAAAGTGCTTTCCGCCCAGGAAGTTTCGGACTTGTATAACGGCGGCAACGGCGATCCATATATTTCTTCTAGTGGCTCCGGTTCAAGCGGCAGCCAAGCGTCCAACTATCAGCTGGCATACACTACTTTCACGGGGACACATTCTATTGGCACATCCGCAACCACGATCGTAACTTCGGCATCTGCTACCTATGATGGTTCTCCGGTTATGGTAGAGTTTTATGCGCCGCAGTATAACGGAGTTCCCAACTCTCAGTCAGCGCACACTGAGTTTAATCTTTATGAGGACGGCTCGCTTGTGGATAGGCTTGGGTATGTTGGGCATACCAATAATTCCGGCTCTACCACCACCGACTACGATACTGTTTACCTGACGACGGAGCTTACACCTTCGATTGGTTCACATACGTTTACAATTTCGGCTGATCAAGATGGCGGCTCGGGCGCTCAGGTTAGCGGAACCAACACGATCCCTGGCTATATCCGTGTTACTCTGGCTAATCCAAGCCTGCAGGGTGGTGGTGGTATCCAAAATGGTACGGCTTTGCAGACGGGTGCGAACTTCAACATCCAAAGTATTACCGCTAGCAGCGTGACGGCGACCATCCACGGTACTACGGGCCAGACTGCTGATGTACTGGACGTTCAGGACGCTAGCAATGCCAATCTTTTGAGCGTCAGTGCGGCTGGCAACGTGAGTGTAGCTGGTAACCTGAGCGTTGGCGGGACCATTGGTTTCTCAAATACCGGCAATGAGAATCAAGGCCTCACCATCAACGAAAACATCACCGGTTCTGTAACCGCAGGTGATGTGGTGGTTATAGATGCTGCCAATGCCGGCTACGTTAAAGATTCATCTTCTTCTAACTCCACTCAAGTGTTTGGTATAGCTACTAAGACTCAAACTGGCGGCTCCGAGCCGGTGGTAGTTTCTGGTATCTATCAAGTCAATGTAACTGGAACTGTCAATGTTGGCGACTACCTAGTTACTTCATCTACCACCGGTCAAGCTCAGTCCAGCTCGTCGCCATCCGGAGGAATTGTTGGCCAAGCTATGTCTACCGCGTCTGGTGGTAAGGCATGGGCACTCATTAAG
Organism: Candidatus Saccharimonadales bacterium; assembly: GCA_035758565.1. Classification (NCBI taxonomy): domain Bacteria; phylum Candidatus Saccharimonadota; class Candidatus Saccharimonadia; order Saccharimonadales (SeqCode); species Saccharimonadales bacterium (SeqCode). Next base: position 440,261 of record DASTXL010000001.1, on the reverse strand, counting down.
CCGGCGTCTGGTGCGGGCGGTGGTGGCTCAAGCTCCAGTAATAACTACGGCTTGATGGAGAGCGACTGGACAAGCGCCGGAACACTTCCGGCCGCACGAGCTGAGGCTTCAGTAATCACGGTGGGCAACAACCTGTACATGCTTGGCGGTTCTTCCGTCTTTCCTACTACTTATACGAAGACTATTTACACCGCAACAACATCTAATCCAACCAGCTGGACCGACACAGGCAAAACACTGCCCAATAACCTTGGCCAGTCACAGACCGCTATCATCGGCAACTACATTTATATGTTTGGCGGTTTCGGTGGAACAAGTGGTAACAATGCGACGAATGTTATTTACCGTGCTAGCGTATCTGACCCAACTACTTGGGTCGATACCGGAGCTACGCTTCCGGGTAATCTAGCAAGTTCGCAGCTGGCTATAATTGGCAATTACATCTATCTGTACGGAGGAAATAACGGGGCGGCTTCCAGCGGTGCTGGGGCGACGAATGTAATTTACCGTGCCTCAGTTTCCGATCCATTGACCTGGTCTAATATGAGTTCGGTTGCCAATGGTTCGCATGTCATGCCATTGAACATGTTTGGATCCCAACTGGCTGTTATAGGCAACTATGTCTACGTGTTTGGTGGCTATAATGGAAGCGCTTACTTTAGCGGGGTTTACCGTGCCTCAGTTTCCGATCCATTGACTTGGACATATACCAACTACAATGCGGTAGCCGCCACAGGGCAGCAGCTGGCTATCATTGGCAACTACGTTTATCTCATCGGTGGCCAGCCAGGCGGCACTATTACGCAGGCGGTCTATCGTGCTCCAATTAACGATCCGGTCGCCGGGTGGACGAGTGTTGGCAACTTCCTGCCAACCGCCACTACCTACGGCTCAATTCAGGTTGTAGGCAACGCGCTTTATCTGCTAGGTGGCTACAACGGAAGCAGCGTACAGAATACTATTCAGTCTGCTCCTATATATAATGGCGGGCCAGACTTAAGCTCTAATCCAAGCTGGAAGGTAGATTCTAATTATTCTCTAGGCGGTAGTGGTTCCGGCACTAGTAGTCAGACAACAACCACAAGTACTGAATTGGCATACACCGAGAATTCCACCGGCCAAATAAATGTGACTTCCACCAACCCCGCATCGCCAAACACGGTGGTTACGGCGCCTTCGTTAACATTCAGCGGCAATACACCAGTTATGGTGGAATTCTATGCACCAATAGTCCGGTCTCCTGGTGCGGGTGTTGTTACGAACATTATTCTTTATGAAGATGGTTCTCCTGTTGGATCCTTAGGCCAGGCCTATAATCCAAACTCTTCGGAGGACTTAATCGTAAGCGCGGCTAGAAGGATAATGCCTTCAGCAGGAGCGCATACATTTTCGGCAGGAGCAGTAGTAGGCTCGGGTACAGGTCAGATTTTTTGTGGCACTAGCGTGTCGACTGACCATGATCCGTGCTATATCCGTATTACATTGGCTAATCCACAGCTGCAGGGTGGGGCGGGGATACAGAATGGTACGACTGTTCAGACCGGAAATTTTAATTTGCAAAGCTCTAGCCAAACATCGGTCACTGGAATTTTGAAAGGCGCAACCAGCCAATCTGCCGATGTGTTTGAAGTGCAGGACGCTAGTTCAACTAATTTGTTTAACGTCGGTCCAACCGGCAATGTCTCTATTGCTGGTAATCTTTCGGTTGGCGGCACAATTGGCTTTAGTAATGCCGGCAATGCTAGCCAGGCCCTTACTATCAACGAAAATATCACCGGCTCTGTAACCGCCGGCGATGTGGTGGTCATAGATACTTCCAATGCCGGCTATGTGACGGATTCTACAACGGCGAATTCTACTAAAGTCGTTGGTATTGCTACCAAGACCCAGACTGGCGGCTCAGAGCCGATCGTCATCAGCGGCATTTACCAAGTTAATGTGGGTGCGACGAGCGTGAACGTTGGCGACTACTTAGTCACTAGCTCTACCACCGGTCAGGCTACTACCAGCGCGAGTCCATCTGGTGGTGTTATCGGCCAGACCATGAGTACGGCATCTAGCAATAAAGCCTGGGCTCTAATTAAACCAGCTGGCGGGGCGGGTGGCTCATCTGGCTCCTCCAACAACTATGGTTTGATGGAGAGCGACTTCACTGATACAGGAGCAACCGTTCCATACATAGCCCATAACCAGACCGTTACTATAGGGAACACTATTTACTTCTTTGGCGGCGCCGATCTTTCCACATTTACGGCGACAAACAAAATATACTCCGCCCCGGTATCCAACCCCACAAATGTTACTTATACGGGCTTTAATCTGCCAAACTATGTTAGGAACAGCGTAATAGCCATAGTGGGCAGCAACATCTATTTGTATGGCGGCATAGACAATACAGGTACAGCAATAAATGCTATATACACGGCATCGGTTAGCAATCCAACCTCGTGGAGCTCTGCCGGAACGCTGCCGGGCGGGCTAGCTCTTAATCAATCATCCTTAGCTATAATTGGCAGCAATATATATTTCTTCGGTGGGCTAAATGGCACCAGCACTTATACGAACGAGATTTATCGGGCATCTATAAGTTCTCCGGCCACCGTTGTTGATACGGGCCACACTGTTCCTGTGGCGCTTAGGCAGTCTTCGGTAGCAGTTATAGGCAACTATGTTTACCTGTTTGGTGGCATCAACAGCTCCGGTAGTACAGTTAATGCTATTTACCGCGCGCCTGTTTCCAGTCCTGAAACTGGCTGGACCACGACTAACGGCAGCTTCCCTGGATCGACGGCTAATGCTTCAACCAACCTTGCCATAATAGGTAACTACATCTATTTAATTGACGGATACTACAACAGTGGTTATGCCAACTTTATCTGGCGAGCCCCTGTTAGCAATCCGGTAAACGGATGGGCTGATACTGGTTCAGTTTTGCCCAACGGTTTGACTATGGGTGGCTTGCAAATAGTAGGCAATGCCATATATCTATACGGCGGGATAAGAGTTGGTGGGTACTCTGGGAGCATCTACTCCGCTCCTATATATAGCGGTTCGCCGGATGTGAGCGCTAACCCGAGCTGGATTACGGATTCTAATTATTCTACTGGCGGCGGCTCCGGCACCAGCAGCCAAACAGCGAATACAAATTACGAGCTTGCTTATGCCGAAAGAAACTCTAACTCCATTTCCGTTACTGCCACTGGCTCTGGATCATACACCACCATCGTAACTGCTCCAAGCATAACCATGGACGGCAATACTCCTATAAATGTAGAGGTATACTCGCCTTATTACTATGCTCCGGCGACAAATGGTGGTACTTTGTTCATCGCCATCTTGGACAACGGATCAGTGGTTAAAATCCCCGGCATATTTAATACAGATGGCTCTTCACCGTCTACGTTTCAGTCATCAGCAGGGGTGCTAAGTTATAGATATACTCCTTCAGCCGGATCGCACACCTTTACATTTGCGGCTTTTGAATCAGGAGGACAGGCATATGTGGGAAGTGGTGATGGCACCACAGGTTCGTATGCTCCAGCCTACATCCGCGTTACTCTCGCCAACCCGCAGATCCAGGGCGGCTCTGGTATCGCTAACGGCACTACCACTCAGACGGCTAACTTTAATGTTCAGTCTAGCTCTGCTAGTAGCGTCACTGCGGTAATCCAAGGTGCCACATCACAAAGCGCCGATATTTTGGAAGTCAAAGATTCAAGTAACACTAACCTGCTAGCGGTAGATCCTAGCGGCAACCTGACGGTCAAAGGTAATATTGGTTTTGCCAATCAGGGCAATGCCAATCAAGGTATAACCTTGAACATGAAGGTCACGAGTGCCGTTACCGCCGGCGATGTGGTGGTCATAGACACTGCTAACGCCGGACAGGTCACCGACAGTACCTCTGCAAACTCTACTAAAGTATTCGGTATCGCCACTCAAACCAAGAGCGCTGGGCAATATCAGCCGATTGTCGTCAGTGGCCTTTACCAGATAAATGTCGGGTCCAACTCAGTCAATATTGGCGACTACTTGGTTACGGACGGCAGCGCAGGTGAGGCTATGGCCTCAAGCTCGCCGACTGGCGGTGTGGTAGGTCAGGCTACAAGTACAGCTTCCAGCAGTAAAGTCTGGGCGCTGATTAAGCCGGCTAGCGGAACCGGTGGCTCCGGCGGCGGCGGGATGACTACACTTTATGACTCTACTCTTACTAGCGACACCGCCGGCTTCGATGTATCTAGTATCCCTGGTACTTATAGCCAGCTCAAAATTGCTGTCTATGGTAGGACGGCTATGAATAGTCAGTTCGATCAGATAGCACTTAGATTCAATGGCGACTCAAGCGCGGACTATGATTTCCAGAAAGTCGAAGGCAATAACACAGCGGTAAACGGTGCCGCTAATACCGGGATGAGCTCAGCCTCTATCGGCTGGCTACCTGGCAGCAGCGCGTCAAACAACACGTTTGCCGCCGGAAGTTCCGAGGCGACCATCACAAATTACGCGGGAACTTCTTTCCATAAATCATTCACTGCTATTAATAGCTCTAACGTTGCCTACACTGCGGCCAGCCTTGATGGCTCCACGTGGTCGGATACATGGACTAGTACCTCGGCAATCAATAGGATCCAGGTTATTTCTATGAACGGATCTAATTTCAAGGCTGGCAGCCGGCTTGTAATCTATGGCATAGGAGGTTCTAACTCCGGTGGAAGTGGCAGTGGTGGATCTGGTATTGTGGGTGTTCAAACTTATACATCGGGCTCTGGAACGTTTAATCTGCCGGCGGGCGTAACATCTTTGCAGGTTGAACTTGTTGGTGGTGGCGGTGGTGGTGGTCTTGGAAATCAATATGGTTCTGGCGGTGGTGGTGGTGCTGGTGGTTACGTCCGTAAGTTTATATCAAGCCCAAGCTCCAGCTACTCTTATGCAGTGGGAGCAGCCGGTGCTCCTTGGGGCGGTGGCGCTCATACTAGCGGTGGCACAACAGCCTTTGGCGCATTGAGTGCCACCGGTGGCACAGATGCCGGCGGCGGCACTGCCCCTGCTGGAGGCACGGGTGGCACAGGTACGGGGGGCGACGTTAACGTTACTGGCGGCACCGGAAATGACGGTGCATATAACTACACTGGTCAATCAGGTGGCAATGGTGGCGCTAGTTACTTTGGCGGCGGTGGCGCCGGCGGGAACTACACTACTGCCGGCGGTGCCGGCGTCGCATATGGTAGTGGCGGTGGTGGCGCGGGTGGTATTTCTAGCTCGTCGCTGTCCGGTGGGTACGGTGCCGGCGGTGTGATTATTGTGACCGAATACGGAACATCTTTGCAGGGTGGTGGGGGTATACAAAACGGCACTACCTTGCAGATCGGTGCAAACTTTAATATACAAAGCGCAAGCCCCAGCAGCGTTACCGCAACTATTCACGGTACATCTGGTCAGAGCGCCGACATACTGGACGTTCAGAACTCTAGCAATATCAACCTGCTTTCCGTCGATCCAAACGGCAACACATTCGTGGCTGGCAACTTGAACGTTGGCGGCACAATTGGCTTTAGCAACATTGGCAATCAGAACCAGGGTATAAGCCTTAATATGGTCGTAACTAGCAGTGTTACGGCCGGGGATGTTGTAGTTGTAGATACAACAACTGCCGGCCAGGTAACAGATAGTACGACGGCCAATAGTACTAAAGTATTCGGTGTAGCTACGACTACAAATTCAGCAGGAGTTAGCCAACCGATTATTGTAAGCGGTATTTATCAAGTTAATGTAGACACGGCCGCGGTTAATATCGGCGATTATCTCGTAACTTCTTCAACTACCGGCATGGCAACTTCTTCTAGCTCGCCTAGTGGCGGCGTAATCGGCCAAGCTTTGAGCGCTAAAGCTGCTGGTTCTAACGGCACGGTTTGGGCCCGAATCAACCCCGGCAACGGCGCCGGCGGTTCCGGATCTGGCAGCGGTTACGGGCTAATGGAAAGTGACTTTATTGATACCGGGGCAACACTGCCAGTGGCACCAGGGCTAGTAGAGGGTGCTCCAGCAACCATTGGTAACTACGTCTATATGTTTGGCGGCGCGACTGGCGCTGGCGCTGGCGTTACAACTATAATGAGGGCCCCCGTAAGTAATCCAACCAGCTGGACCGCTGTTGGCAACCTGCCTTCCGGTGCTAATCTTTACTCTTCGCAATTAGCAATTATCGGCAGCAAGATTTATCTCTTCGGCGGCGCGATAGCTGGCGCGTCTACGGCCAATATATATTCAGCGAATGTTTCCGATCCAGTAGGTAGCTGGACGCTAGCTGGCAGCTTGTCCACTAGTTTGACGAGCAGCTCTCTTGCGATAATTGGCAGCAATATATATTTGTTTGGTGGTTATCACACCGGTACTGGCTACATTAACACAATATACACGGCATCTGTGTCTAACCCACTAAGCTGGAGTACGGCTGGTAGCATAGCGCCTGCGTCTAGTGGTATAGGCGACTCCAACTTAGCCGTCATCGGTAACTACGTCTACCTGTTTGCCGGAGCTAATGGTAGCTCCACTCTGAACACCATCTACCGTGCTCCTATAAGTAGTCCTACATCGTGGGTTAATAGCGGTGGCACTATTCCTAATGCGGGTACCGGGTCAGGTTTGGATAATTCCTCGCTTGCCATCGTTGGAAACTATGTATATCTTCTGGGTGGCTATAACGGAGGATATGTGTCAGTAATCTTTAGAGCTCCGGTTACTGATCCGGTATGGGGCTGGGCAACAACCGCTTATATGAATGGCGTGCTTGTAGATAGCAGAGTATCAATTGTTGGAAATGCCCTATACGTTTGGGGCGGTTACACTGGGACGGCGTACAGCAATAAGATTTATTCGGCACCGATAATCAATGGCTCGCCGGATGTTAGCTCTAACCCAAGCTGGATAACCGATTCTAACGTCGGTACTGGCGGGTCCGGCACCAGCAGCCAAACAGCAAATAACAATACAGAGCTTGCCTATAGCGAATTTACGGCTCCTGTGACCGTGTCGGCTACATCTGCTTCAACCGCTAATACAGTAGTCACGGCTACATCTATTAGTTCAGACGGCAATACACCTGTAGTAGTTGAATTCTTCGCGCCTAGAGTAGATGCTGGCGCCGATGGGCATACAATTGTTTCGCTTTATGAAGACGGCAGTTCCATAGGCGACATATTTGGACAAGTATATAGCGGGGCAAATATGCAAGGCTATGATCCTGTACACGTAACGCGCAGACTTACGCCGACTGCTGGCGCTCATACATTTTCTATTCGGGCATGGCGAATTAACGCCAACGGTACGGTAGAGGCTGGTCCCGGTGGCACTGGCGGCACTACATTTGTGCCGGGCTATATTCGAGTAGTTCTCGCCAATCCTCAAATCCAAGGTGGCAGCGGGATCAACAATGGTACCACCACTCAAACCGCTAACTTCAACATCCAGTCTGCAAGCGGCAACAACCCGACTGCGATAATTCAAGGTGCATCTAGTCAAAGCGCGGATATTCTTGATGTCCGTAATAGCAGCGGTTCAAATTTGCTGAGCGTAGATGCTAATGGCAATTTAGGCATAACTGGCGCTATTGGCTTCAATAATTCTGGCAACGCCAGCCAGATAATGACCGTCAACGAAACAGTAACTACCAGCGTAAATGCTAACGACGTGGTGGTAATAGATACCAACAATGCTGGGCAGGTGACCACTACGACTCTTGCTAACTCGACCAAAGTATTTGGCGTAGCCACTAAAACGATGAGCGCCGGGCAGAGCCAGCCAATTGCTATCAGCGGTATTTACCAGGTCAACGTCGATACAGCTGCGGTGAACGTAGGCGACTATCTGGTAACTAGTGGTACTGCTGGTAAAGCCACTGATTCTGCCTACCCAAGTGGTGGAATAATCGGCCAGGCCATGAGCGCTAAGACTGCCGGCTCTAACGGTACCGTCTGGGTCCGATTAAATCCGGGTAACGGCGCCGGTGGTTCGGGGTCTGGCGCCGGCTACGGCCTAATGGAAAGCGACTGGACCAATGCCGGGACATTGCCGGCTAATATGTATGGCGGCCAGGTAGCCACTATTGGCAACACCATCTACCTATTCGGTGGTAATGTAGGCGGTTCTACTTCGCAGCATGTATATACGGCTCCTGTGTCTAACCCGACATCATGGACTGACCAAGGCGCTAAATTGCCGGGTGCGCTGGAAGAGTCCCAAGTAGCAGTAGTAGGTAGCTACGTGTATCTATTCGGCGGCTATAATGGATCGGCGGCAACCAACGTGATTTATTACGCGCCGGTCTCTGACCCGATTAATAGTTGGCAAACAGCCGCCGGAACTTTGCCTGGCAACCTTGTAAACTCTCAATTGGCGATCATCGGCAGCAATATATATCTGTTCGGTGGGGCCAGCGCGGTGAATACGGCGGGCAATGTAATCTATACTGCTAGCATCAGCTCACCTACTAGCTGGAGTTCAGCCGGTACGCTCGGATTCAATATATTCTTCAGCCAACTAGCCGTCATTGGCAACTATGTTTACATGTTTGGTGGCAATAACGGCGGCGGCCCGATGCGCAATATCTACCGCGCGGCAATTAGTTCACCGACCTCATGGGTATCTACCGGCTACACATTAAACACCAATATGCAGAACGCCACTATATTAATAGTGGGTGACCATATTTATCTGATGGCTGGAACGACCGTTCAGGAAGCTCCAATCAACAATCCTTTGTTGTGGGCAGCGACTGATAGTCTGCCGAGCAGTTCTTATCTATCACCGGCATTCATCGCTGGCAATGCTGCATACGTGCTTGGCGGTTCTGGTGTAAGCGTGATACAGTCGGCGCCTATATACGACGGGGGTCCTGACCTGAGTAGTAACCCAAGCTGGAAGATAGATTCTAACGGTGGCTCCGGCGGCGGGTCCGGCACCAGCAGTCAAACAAGCGGCAGTAACTATCAATTGGCTTACAACCAATTCACTTCGCCAGTAACAATCAGTGCCACTTCCGAGTCAACTGCCAACACTGTAGTCACCGCGTCATCTTTCACGGCTGACGGAGCTACTCCCTATATGATCGAGTTCTATACTCCCGAAATAGACTTTAATAATGCTGCTTATCCTTCATTAACATTTGTGCTTTACGAAGACGGATCGTCTATTGGCAAGATGGGCCAAACCATCATATCTAACAATGTGGGCGCCTTAACCTTCACGGGAATAATGGAAAGTCGCGAGATTACACCGTCGGCGGGGGCGCATACGTTTTCAATTCGGGCATATGAAGCAGTATCTAATGCCACGGTTCAGGGCGGTAATGGTGGCTCTGGGAACTATGTCCCTGGCTACATTCGCGTTACCCTTGCTAACCCAAGCTTGCAGGGCGGCAGTGGAATAAACAACGGCACGACGACTCAAACAGGGAATATTAATATTCAATCCAGTAGCGCCAGCAATCCGACCATGGTTCTGCAAGGCGCCACCAGTCAATCAGCTGACATCCTGGACGTTAAAAATAGCAGCGGTTCAATATTGTTCAACGTAGGTCCGACCGGTAACGTTAGCGTTGCCGGCAACTTAGCGGTTAGCGGCACGGTAGTATTGGGAGCCTCCACTAGTGATCCAGGCTGTACCAACGGTGGGCTCTACTACAATACGACCAGCTATCAAATAAGGGGCTGCGCGAACGGTGCCTGGAACAGCCTGAACGGCATAGATATAGTAACAACCATTCCAACAACTAACCTGCACGATGGTGAAACTGTATACCTAAAAGTTAGCGCTCCGGCAGACTACCTTAAACTGACGTATGATGCCGCTCAGGGCCATTGGTACTCTGAAGCCGACGCAACAATTAACGAATTGCCTTCAGCTACGACCCTAAACAGTAGCGCGTGGTCGCCATATGGTGCCATGCCGCTGTCAAATTGTATGTCTCTATACAATGCCGGCCTTCGCCCACAGATATACGTATCCGGCTATATGAACTCTAGTGGAACTGGGACCACTACTTATATACGGGCTTCTTTGTATACCCACGGTGGAAGCAGTGCCTCGCCTTACGGGTCGTTGTGGGCTACCGGTCCGTCGGTTAGCGTGTTTGCCAACAACGTCTACCAGATCGCCAATTGGACAGACGCCACTTATAGCGGCGCTCCCGCAAATGCCGAATGTGAACTATCTGTTGAGTACAATACAGCCAGCGTTAATGCCACCTATGAAAATCTAGGTGCGATGGTTAGGTGGCGTAGCCAGTAAGAATAAGAATGGACGACCAAAACAAAAACCTAACCCAGCCGCAACCAACCGCACCAAGCGGTATTGCTACTATGTTTTCAAGTCCGCCAACCACTCCTTTAGATCCGTCGCTAGTTCCACCGACTGCGAGCTCTGAAACGGTAACAGCTTCTTCGCTGGAAACGGCTTCGCCGCCCATCTCTGGAGTCGCCGCCGCTCCAGCAGAACCACTAATTAATCAGCCAGACTTTTCGCCTCCTAGCCAACCGCCGTTCGCCGGTCCTCCGGTTCGTGAAATGCTGCGCCCGTCTAAAAAATCATGGCTAGGTGTAGCTTTAGTAATCCTGGCACTGGCTGCGGGAACCTTCTATATTATGAACCGGCCAAGAACAAACGTGCCGGTTAACAACCAAGCCTCAACCGGCTCCGGCCCGAATCAGCTGGCTGACATCAGTGAGGAATCTGTAACCTTCGGCATAGATACTAAAATTGCCAACGGCAAAACATTCACCGCCACCGGCCCGGTTATTATCCAAAACGCTGCCGATAGCCTGACTGCCTTCAAAATTCAAAACGCTGCTGGTGCCAATTTGCTGGTGGCCGATACTCAAAACGGCAGGGTGGGAATTGGCGCCACTCCAACTGGCAACGCTGCCTTGCAAGTTGGCGGCGATATCTCGGCAACTGGCTCTGTTAGCTCGGGTGGCGGCGCTACTGAATTAAGCAACTCGGGGTTAATTATAAATTCCGTGTTAGTGTGTACGGCTAGCGGCTGTAAGCCCCAAGGCCTCGCCTTTACCGGTGATGCGGCGACCCTAGGGGGACACGGTGCCAGCTATTACGCCAATGTGTCTAATTTGAGCGCGGGAACGCTAAGTGACAGCCTGCTTTCGGGCAACATAGCTCGTCTAAACACCGACCAAACATTCAGTGGAATTAATTCATTCACGGCGGCTGGCAATACTTTTGTCGGTGATGGATCAGGATTGAGCGCGTTGAACGCCGGCAACATAACAAGCGGTACGGTAAACGATAACAGGTTAAGCACCAATGTGGCGCTCCTGGACGCCAACAACATTTTTACTGGCAATAACATATTTAAATCAGCCACAAACGCCACTAACGCTTTTCAGATCCAAGATGCTGCCGGTAATGATAACTTGCTAATAGCCGACACCGTAAATACTCGCATCGGCATAGGTGTGGCCACGCCTAATTACACGCTGGACGTGAACGGAGACGTGAACGTTAGCGCCGGCCACACGTTCCGAATTGACGGAACCGATGTGTGTTCTGGCGGGCTCTGTAATCCGGCTTCCGGTTCGTCGTATTACGTCAATAACACTACGACTCAGCAAGCGGACGCCAATTTTAACATCCGTTCTGCCGACGCTACCGATGTTGGTGGCATAATCCAGGGCGCCAGTGGCCAGACTGCCGATTTGTTTGAGGGTAAAGATTCCACAGGCAGCACGGTTTATGCGCTAGATCCCCAGGGCAATGTAAATATTACCGGTAACTATGAGATAAACGGCTCTACGCTTTGTACTGCGGGGGGATGCACGGCGGCCAGCGGTTCTGGCAACTATATCCAAAACGGAATAAGTTTGCAGAGCGACGCTAACTTTAACATAGAATCTGTCTCGGCCAGCAACGTGGTGGGCATATTAAAGGGTAAGAGCGGGCAAACAGCGGACCTTTTGGAACTGAAAGACGGCAGCGGCGCCGTAGTCACCAGCATTGGCAACCAGGGCCAGGCCCTGTTTAAAGATTCTTCTGCCGGATCGCACACCTTTTTCCAGATCCAAAACGCTTCGGCCCAACCATTGCTGACCGCCGATACCATTACCGGACAGATACTATTGCCCGATGCCACCGTGAGTTCCAGTGCCATTTTGATAGGCGGCGACGCCAACCTGTACCGCTCAGCCAATAGTACTTTAAAGACCGACGGCAACTTAGTAGTAGCTGGCAATCTGACCGGAAACGGCACGGCTATGTTTAAGAACACAGCCGACTCTGCTAATGCTTTCCAGATACAAAATGCCAGCGGCGCTAATATCTTTAATGTAAATACGAGCAATAGTCGCGTAAGCTTTGCGGCTGCTACCAGTAGCGCCACCGGAGTATACTTTGGCGCGGGCGACGAACTTTACGGGGTTGGTGGCTCGCTTAAGACTCTAAGCAGTTTGTGGGCTACCGGTAATGCTAATTTGTTCCAGACCGCTACCAATTCCACCACCGCTCTCCAAATCCAGAACGCTAATGGGCTCAACCTGCTGACGGCTGATACCACTAACTTCAAAGTCTCTACCACCCAGCTTCAGGCCACCAGTACCGTTGGCAGCGCTTCCGGTACGGCCAGTGCTCAGCTAAGCTGGAACCTACTATCTTCTACCGGCCTAACCATGTCGGGCAACGAAATTACCGATGCTACCCGCCGCACCAACACCCAAGGCGATGGCGTGACTCCACCGGATAGCAGCACCGGTGTTTGGGAGGCTACAACAAATATGTTTAGCGACCCGAGCTTTGAAAGCACGGGGAACGATACCAGCACGGCTAAGTTTGGGACCCAGAGCTTAAGCGCTTCTGTAGCTAGTGATAATAACTGGCACAATTTATACCAGACGAATGTTAACGTAAGTCCCAGTACCATTTACACGATTTCGGAATGGACTAAGACAAGCGCTGCTATTACCGTCGGATTTTCTATAGATTGGTACACAGGAACTAATGGCACCGGATCAGTTATAAATACCTGTGGCGGTAATCAATGGACCTCATCAACAGATTGGCAGAGGTTTAGTGGCGGCTGTACCAGTCCTTCAAATGCAGCTAGCGGAAAAGTTTTCTTTAGAAATATCCAAAACACCGGTTCGTCTGTCACTGCTTGGTTAGATGGAATCCAAATGGAGCAAAAAGCTTATGCGACGCCATTTACCACTTCAAGCCGCAGCGCAGCCCGCATCCGAGCTCCGTCTGCAGCTATTGGTAGCAGTACCACGGGCTGGGTAGCTATGAGGTTCCGCACGGATGTGGCCAGCACTGATATTGGTAACTTCCTTAACGGCGAGGCCCATTTGTTCGATTGGGAAGATGGTAGCGGTCACGGTATAACGGCTTACTTTAACAACACTAACGGGCTTGCCATAACCCGTACTCACGATACGGGTTCAAACGCTGCGGTGACGGTCGGCCCGTTCTCAAAAGGAACAGTATTTACGCTGGTATTTTACTGGACCGGCTCTGCCGTAGATGTTTCTGTAAATGGAGGGAACTTCGTTAATACCAACCAAACTCCCGCTGCTGCTTTCGGCGCCATGAATTCATTATTCGATATTGGCTCCGTGGCTAACGCCCGCTGGGCAGATGGCGACTTCCTGTGGTTTGTCGGCGGTACGGGCACTTTATCCAACCCCGATGCCGCCACTCTTAACAGTTATGGTAATACTGATCCAGCCCTAAGCAGCCTAACCACCATGAACTCCGGTGCAGCTGTACCGACAATGGTCTGGAACGGCTCAACTTCCACCTATAGTTCCAGCACCGGCACCGTGGTTCAAAGCGCCTTGACCTTGGACGACGCTAGTTTGTACCGTGGCTCCGCCAACACTCTGCAAACCAATTCCAACTTCTTGCTCCAAAGCAGTATTAACTCCACTACTGCTTTTCAGGTTCAGGATTCCAATTCCAGCACGGTCTTAGACGTTGATACGGCTAATGGCCGGGTAGGCATAGGAACATCCACTCCGGGCCAAAAGTTGGATGTTAACGGCTCTATTAGGATTGCTGGCGGTAATTTCTTGAGCTTTGGACCGTCTGACAGCCTGAAAATCCAGGATGCCGGCTCTAATCTGATGGACTTTTATACCAACGGGGTTCTGCAGGCCTCTCTGGATAGCAGCGGTAACTTTACACTCGACGGTAACGGTTTGCTGGTGATGGGTATCAAAACCAGCGATCCAACCTGTAAAAATGGCGCAACTTACTATAATTCAACATCTAATACCTTCCGTGGCTGTGCTAATGGTAGTTGGAATGACTTTTCGATGGCTGGGACGCCAGCGGGGACAATACAAGCTTATGCTGGTTTGACTGCTCCAATGGGATATCTGGTTGCCGATGGGTCAGCCGTGTCGCGAACGACTTATGCCGCGCTATTTGCCGTTATCGGCACGACCTATGGTGTTGGTGATGGTTCGACCACCTTTAACCTACCTGATCTGCGCGGCCGAACCGCCGTTGGACTGAACCCAGCCGAGGTTGGGCGTACTGACGTAACCGCTCTAGGCAACAACGAGGGTGTAGTGGTTGGTAGCCGAACCCCTTACCACAAAGGCAGCGCCTCAGCTGTTTCTACATCGACCTCCAACTCTACGTCTACGGTAACCAGTCCGGTGAGTGGAAATGCCGTAGTTTATAACGGAGCAGGCAGCGGTTTCCAGGGCGGCAGCGGCGGTAACAACTGGCCGACCTCAAGCTTCGGTGTTAATACAGTCACTACCACAACAACTAACACTACTGTAACGGTTGGTCCTCAGACTAATGTGCCAACAGATACCGGGGCGTACTTGACCCTTAACTACATTATCAAGTACTAAAACTGATTAATTTTAGGCACAAAGTCACATTTTTTCTCTTGACGAGGTCACATTTTTAGCGAATAATTAAGCTTAAGCCCAATTAAAACAAAAAGGCTTAAAACAAAAACAAAAATGGCGTCAAAAAAGATAAAAATCTGCGCTGGCTGCGCCTGTCTCTTCGAGGGCAGGCGAGACGCTAAAACCTGCTCGCCCAAATGCCGAAAACGGCTATCCAGGGCTGGCTATGACTTTAGGCTACAGGCAGCCCATCATGTAGAGCGAGTTCCGCGTCTAATAACTACAGGAGCAAGGCGATGAATCCAGAGCAGCAGCCGACTCCTATTAGTTCTATCCAGCCTACCCCTGTTCAAAACAGTACTTCTGCCGTGACTAAAGCACCGGCTATTGCCAGTACATCTCAGCTTACTCAAACGCCTAATAGCGTTATAACTCCAGGTGTACCCGAAATAGGCTCGCTAGAAGCCGCGCCAACTCTCGCTACGCAGGGCATGGTACCTAGCCCAGCTGCGCCGACTCTTAATGAGTCTATTTATGCTGTGGCACCTGAGCCGCCGGTTGCACAGTCCAAAAAGATAAGTTGGGCGCCAGGAATACCGAAGCGATCTTTCTTAGTGGTTGGCCTAATAGTCTTAGTTTGCGCCGCCACTACATTATTCGTTATGAATCGCCATACAAATACCCCACAATCACAGGTCAATAATCAAGAGCCATCATCTAATACGCTCGGCGATGTGAGCGCTGAGTCTGTAACCTTTGGCATCGACACTAAGATCGCTAACGGCAAAAAGCTAACCGCGTCTGGACCGGTGGCCTTTAAAAATGACACCGATTCAACCAAGGCCTTTACTGTCCAAGACGCTTCTGGCACAAGCCTTATAAATGTTGACACCAAGACAGGTACGGTTACTATCAATGGTAAACTCAATGCTCCGAATATAGTTTCCTCGTCAACCCAGCTCAGCCCAAATGTTACCCAGGCTGGCAATAGCTTCAATGGTGCACTGCAACTTGTTCAACTAGGGCCAAGTGGCATTTTGCCGGCACTAAATGGTTCAGCGTTACTTGCACTAAATGCTGGCAATATTTCATCCGGCACGCTACCTGATGCTCGCCTGAGCTCGAACGTTACTTTAAAAAATTCTAACAATAACCTATTTAAACCTGGCGCTGATTCTACCAACACTTTTCAGATTCAGAACTCCGCCGGCACCACAGCGCTGTTCTTAGTAGATACCTCAAACCGGCGGGTGGCTATAAATCAAACAAGCGCTAATTACACCTTGGATGTTAACGGCGACATCAATGTAACTGCTGGAGGTTCAATAAGGATTAACGGTGTTGCATTGTGCTCGGGTGCTGGTTGTACGGCCGCCTCGGGATCGGGCAGTTATATCCAAAACAGAACCTCGGTACAGAGCGCGAACTTTGCTGTTCAAAGCGCCGATGTTAACTCTGTCGCTGGGCTAGTAAAGGGTGCGTCTGGACAAATCGCTAATATTTTCCAGGTTAACGACGGCTTTAACGACACAGTCTTTTCGGTTGGGCCAACAGGCAACGTATTAATTCAGCCAGGCACAGATTCGACCAACGCTTTCTGGGTGCAAAATGCTGCCGGTACCTCGCATCTCATAGGCGGTGATACTGTGAATGACAGGGTGGCCATAGCCATGCCAACGCCACCAACCTATACGCTAGATGTCGGGGGCGACATTAACTCAACAACGGCCATTCGCGTGGGTGGAAATATAATTTGTTCAGCTGGTGGCTGTACACCGGGAGCCGGCAGTGGCAACTATATTCAAAATTCTACCTCTTTGCAGACTGCTAATTTCGCTATTCAGTCAGATGCCAACAATCATGTTGTTGCCACTATCCGCGGCGCCTCTGGTCAAACTGCTGACTTGTTTGATCTGGTAGCTGGCGATAGCGGTCAAAGTGTAGCTACGGTTGGAGCTCGCGGCAATGTGCTGTTCCAAAATGCTACCGACAGCACCACGGCTTTCCAAATTCAGAATCAGGCAGGGAACAGTAATCTATTTGTCGCTGATACTCAAAATACTCGCATAGGCATAGGAGCGGTTCCGACTAGTTCGTTGCTGACAATTGGCACTAACACGACAACCTCTGCTGGCGGCGTAACCTTTGGCACAGATACGCAACTTTACCGTAATGGCGCGGGCAACTTGATTCTTGCTGGCGGAGCCAGCAACGCTGGTACGCTGCAGGCGGCGACAGCTGTTGGAGCTGATGTAGCCGGTAGTAGCTTGATATTAGCCGGTGGCGCGGGCACCGGGATTGGCAATGGCGGTAACATTAATTTGCAAATTGCTAAACCATCAGTTAACGTACCTAGCCAGAGCTTTATTACCGGGCTGAGTTCCGCGGGACAAGTAGCTGTAAACAATAATTACATCTTCTGGGTAAATAGCGGCACTAAGATCGGCCGTGCCAACCTGGATGGCACTAATGCTAACCCGAATTTTATAACTTCTGGCAGCATAGTTGCTTTAGCAGCTAATAATAACTATGTTTACTGGACAATAGGGGGCGGCTCCATCGGCCGCGCTAATGTGGATGGCACAGGTGTTAACAATAGTTTTATAACCGGGCAGGGTGCTGCTATAAGAGGCATAGCGGTAGACAGTAATTATATCTACTTCACCGACGCTCAAGGCGCATTCGCCATCGGTCGTGCTAACTTGGACGGCACGAACGTGCAGGCCCTGGTTACTAGCATCAGCCAAGCCGGATACGGAATAGCAGTTGACGGCTCACATGTCTATTGGACTTTTGCCGCTACTTCTCTCCCAGGTAATATCGGCCGTGCCAATTTAGATGGCACCGGCGTTAATCAGAGTTTTATGACAGGCGCGAACACTGCTTCTGCAGAGGTCGCTGTCGACAGTGGTCATCTTTATTGGTCGGTAAGTGGGGGAAATATCGGCCGTGCCAACCTTGATGGGTCCAGCATAAATACCAGCTACATCACTGGATCTAATACGGGAGGCGTGGCCGTGGATAGTTCATTCCTCTACTGGACTAACTCAAGCTTGCTTACTGTTGGTCGCTACAGTTTTGGCAGCGGAGCCAATTCTCTCTCTACTGTCGCCACTATCTCTGGTGTCAACGGCTCGGCACTATTCCAAAACGCTACAGATAACACCAACGCCTTTCAGGTTAAAAACGCTGCCGGCTCAAACCTATTGAACGTGAGTTCTTCTGGCAGTTCTTTGACTGCCAATACATCGGCACTATTCCAAAACGCCGCTGATTCAATGAGCGCATTTCAGGTACAAAATGCCGCCGGTACGTCCAACCTTCTGGTAGCGGACACTATAAATAGCAAGATAGGCATCGGCACCAGCAGCCCGATTGCTACTCTAGCCATAAAAGACAACTTCTCTAGTCCGGTATTGAGCGCTAATCTAACGGCTAGCGGCAGTGAAATAAATGATGCCATGCGCGCCGAAGGAGCAAGCACCACTAATGTGGCCGGTCACTCGTACGACGGCATCACCAGCGACAGTAGCTATGGGGTGTGGGAATCAGTCAACAACCTGGTGGCCAACGGCGGATTCGAGAGCAGCACCAGCGGCTGGACCTCTGTATCTTCTTCTGTTAGCTCGTCCAGTATCGCAAAGTTCGGTTCGCGTTCAGCCCAAATAGTCACCAGCAATTCCACGGCCAATGAGGGGGCTTATACTACCTTTGTCCAATCAAGTAACCAAATCCATACCGTTAGTGTTTGGGCTAAAGCGAGCACCGGCAGTCCTACGGTGCGCCTGCGCCTGACCGATAATACACCAACAGCAGTAATTACAAGCTCCCCGGTTACGCTGTCTAGTACCAGCTGGACCAGGCTGACTCTAACTACTTCTTCGCCTCTGGGCTCAGGCACCTTCCGCTTATATGTCGAAACTGATGTCCAGCAAAATACTACGTTCTATATTGACGGGGCCCAGGCTGAAGCAAGGCCATACGCGACACCTTACGTAGAAACCAATGGTACTACTCAGACTAGATCCGCCGGTAATATCACCGCCCCATCCAGCCTCCTCAACCAAGCACAAGGATGGATAGCTATACGCTTTAGAATGGATCAGCCGGCCAGCAGAGTGGGCGACATAGCAACCTTTAACTGGACTGATGGTACCAACCAGGCCTTACTCCGTATTCATGGGGGCGGCGGCGGACCTACGTCTGATGTGCGTTTTGGCGTCAATTCAGCACTAGCGCTCAAAAGTAACGTAGATATAACTCAGACTAATCTTTACACCTTGGTGGCTTTCTGGACAGGCTCGCAGATTGGCGTATCGGTAAACGGATCGGCATTCAGTACCACTTCTTACTCGGGCATGCCGACCATCAACTCATCAAGCTTTACGATTGCCAATAGCAGTACCGATAGCGATGTATTCTGGTTCGCTGCCGGAAAGGGAACCTTGAGTGCCGCGGACGCCTCGACCCTTAACACTTACGGCAATACCGACCCTACGTTAACTAATCTATCTACGTCTCTTCTTACGGGGCTGCCCACTATGATATGGAATGCCAACTCGACCACTTACCAATGGCAGACAGGCATTAATAATCCTATCGCGCTTCAAGTACAAGATGCTTCGGCCAATAATTTAATAACCGTTAACGCTACTTCGGACGCTGGTAGCGTGCTGGTTGTGGGAACAAATACCACAACCTCCACTGGCGGTATAAGTTTTGGTACGGACACTAACCTGTATCGCTCAGCTAGCAACACCTTGAAGACTGACGGCACGCTGGCTGTAGGGTCTGGCGCAGGGGGATTGCTGCTATCTAACCCGGGTGGTAGCGGAATGTTGCAGGTGGCGGCCAGCGCCGGAGCCGACGTAGCCGGAAGTAACTTGATATTAGCAGGCGGTCAAGGTACGGGGGCGGGCAATGGCGGCAATATCAATCTGCAGATCGCTAAGCCTAATACAAACGGCCTAAGCCCCAGTTTCATGAGCGTAAGCTCGCCAACAGGACCTTTTGGAGTAGCGGTGGACAATAACTTTATCTACTGGATTAATGCTCCTACTAATTCTATCGGTCGAGCCAATATTGATGGCACCGGGGTAAACACATCGTTTATAACCGGCATCTCGGGAGCCGTAGGTTTGGCCGTAGATAATACCTACATTTACTGGTCCACGGGCACCGCCATTGGTCGCGCTAACCTCGACGGCACCGGTGCAAACGGTAGCTTTATAACAGGGTTATCTGGCGTGCCGCAAAACATAGTCGTTAATACTAACTACATTTACTGGGGAGAATATAACGGCGATACCGTTGCTCGAGCCAATATTGATGGCACCGGGGTAAACCAGAGCTTTATTTCGGGTGTTGTAGGCGAGCACATAACGGACGTTGCCATAGACAGCTCGCATATTTACTGGACTAACAGTCATTCTCTTGGCCGCGCTAATCTCGACGGCACGGGTGCAAATAATAGCCTGGTGGCTATCGCCGTTGGCACACCACAAGGCATAACTGTTACTCCCACCTTCCTCTACTGGACCAACAGTAGTGGGACTATCGGCCGTGCCAGCCTAGACGGCACAGGCAGTAACTCGAACTTCATTACGGCTTCTGGCAACCTTGCCGACATGACCTCGAGCATCAATGATGTTTACTGGGCTAATCAAACTAATCATGCGATAGGTAGGCTTGTTTTTGGAACTGCAGCCAATAGTCTTTCTACCGTAGCTAGCCTGTCGGGTAGTACTGGTTCAGCCCTGTTCCAGAATGCCGCAGATTCCATTTCTGCTTTTCAGATCCAAAATGCCAGCGGTACTAATTTGTTCACGGTTGACACCACGAATATGCAGATTAATTTGGGTTCGGCCAGCTCCACGCCCGTAATACTGGTTCTAGGGGTTAAAAATACTTCGGGCGACCCTGCTGGCGGTTGTACCAGTGGAGGCATCTACTATAACTCCAGTTCTAATCAGTTCCGCGGCTGCGATAATGGTGCTTACAATAATTTGGCCGGCGTAGACGTAGTTACCACACTGCCGACGACCAATCTATATGATGGCCGCCAGGTACGTATTCGTGCAGGCTCCAGTCCTTATGATATGTTGACGCTGACTTATGACGCTACCTATGGCAAATGGGTATCGGATCAGCAGCCGTACACGGGCATAATAACGCAAGGCACAAGTTATCTGGGTAATGCCAATCGAAGTTTGGGCAGCAACACCGCAGGGACATTCATAGGTTTGCCGGTAGTGCCGCTGCGTGGACCAACTAATGCCGGCTTGCATCCACAGATCAGATTTATGATGAGCACCTATGATAATGGCAGCGCTCACGGTACGGTGAGTGTGGCCTTTCATACCAGTAATAATGGCGGTACAATGAGCGGGATTAACTCTTTTGCCACATTTATCCCAACAGATTCATACCCAACTTCAGAAGTCTTTGAAGACTCCGGTTGGAAAGATTTAAGTAGCTATACCAATGCCGACAACTTGGAGCCCGACCTCTATATCACAGCATCCAGTTCCGGAGCTTCCATAGGCATCAATAATCTGACCTGCTACGTACGCTGGGTAAGCAATTAGGAAAGAAACTCAACCATTTACTGATTAACCTCTAAGTGATACGCTTATGGTATTGTTTGACAGGGGTATAAATAAAAAGTGGCTAAAAGCATCATTGCTGTACTAAATCAAAAAGGCGGTGTAGGTAAAACTACCAGCACCATTAATTTGGCGGCATACCTGGCTAAAAACCATTCAGTTTTGGTTGTAGACTTAGATCCTCAAGGCAATACTACCAGCGGGTTAGGGATAGAGAAACAAGCTCTTAAGTCAACATTGTACGACGTACTGTTTTCTAGAGTCGAAGCTAAGCAGGCTATTATTAAGATAGGTAAAAGTAATCTTTATTTATTGCCAACAAACGCTCAACTTGCTAACTCGGAGGTTGAACTGGTTAGCATTGCCGACAGAGAACAGCAATTACGTCGTGCATTGGTCAATCTAGACTACGACTACATACTTATAGACTGCCCACCGGCCTTAGGCCTTTTAACGGTTAACGCCCTTACGGCCGCTACTGATGTTTTGATTCCGGTGCAAGCTGAATACTATGCGCTCGAGGGCCTCGGGCAGCTACTTGAGGTTATTCAACAGGTTCATGTGGCATTGAACACAAATTTGAACCTTTTGGGCGTAGTGGTGACTTTGTACGACAGTCGCACCGGGCTTTCTAGTCAAGTTAAATCTGAACTAGAAAAGCACTTTGGCGAAAAAGTTTTCAAAACAGTTATTCCTAGGAACGTACGCTTAGCGGAAGCGCCCAGTTACGGTAAAACAATATTAGAGCATGACAAATGGAGCAAAGGTGCTAGGGCATATAAGGCGTTAGCCAAAGAAGTGGAGGCGAGAACATAATGGCAAGGCAAACAGGCTTGGGCAAGGGCTTTGATTCCCTTATACCCAAAGATTTAGACAAAACAATTCTTCAAGATGATAATGAACGAGTACAAAAGCTACTCATCCAGGATATTCTTCCAAATCCAGATCAACCTAGGCGCCAGTTTGATAACGAGGCACTTAGCGAATTAGCAGACTCAATAAGGCGCCACGGAGTCCTACAACCCATAATAGTAGTACATGCCAAGGCCGGAAATGGTTACAGAATAGTAGCTGGAGAGCGTCGCTGGCGAGCTGCTAAAGCGGCTAAGCTGACTCATGTGCCGGCAATAGTGCGATCACTTGAGGAACTGGAAGAGATAGAGCTTTCTTTAATTGAAAATATTCAGAGAGTTGACTTATCGCCGCTCGAGCAGGCGATGAGTGTATATAAATTACAACAGCAATTTAATCTAGCACTTGATCAAATAGCCGAAAAACTAGGCAAAGCACCCAGCACAGTAAGTAATTTAGCTCGTTTACTTCAGTTGCCAGAGGCGGCCATGGAGGCTTTGCGACAAGGTAGAATTAGTGAAGGTCATGCTCGCGCAATCCTGGCGCTGAGGAGCGATAAAGCCAAACAAGATGAATTACTACGTTGTATCCTTGACAATAGCTGGACGGTTCGTCAGGCTGAACAGTTTGCCGTGGCGGCAAAAAAAGGTGCGGACTCAGAAAAGGCTAGAAAAACAACGGATTCCGAAAATGAAATAACACGCTCCTTGAGTAAGAAATTGAATACCGATGTGCAGGTTAAGCATACTGCCCGAGGCGGACAGCTGATTATTAAATTCAAGTCCGATGAAGACTTGGAGCACATCGTAAAACGATTTGAATAAAAAAATAGTCCAACCCTGAGCCAGAGGATCATTCTAATGTATATATTGTCTAAAAAGACTCAAACTTGCTTATTGGCATTATGCGCAAAACCAGCTTGCCCACTATATTCTTTACGTCGACTGGGCCAAAATAGCGTGAATCCTCTGAGTTTTCGCGGTTATCGCCGCAAACAAATACTTGATTGGGCCCTAATTTAATATCTACGCTTCCTAAGGTAGAGTTGGGCACAACGTGATACTTCAAGGTTGCGTCCGGATTGAATCCATTAGGATGAGTAGAATTATAGATAGTTATATTATTGTCTTTTACCACTACGCGCTCTCCGGGCAGCCCGATAACCCGCTTAATAAGTTGCTTGCTACCGTTATAGCCAGGCAAGCCTGACTGATTAAAGATGATAATATTGCCGCGCTTAGGTATGTATGAATGACCGTCTATCCTGGCAAGTGTGCGCGGAATTTTGTTGACAATCAGGCGGTCATTGTTCTGCAGAGTATTTTCCATGCTCTGGCCGTCAACTATATAGGGCTGAACAATAAAGGCTTTTACAAAAAAGGCAATTAAGATGGCGGCCGCAAAAAGTATTAGGGTAGATACAACCGATTTCCAGGAACTATCATCTGCAGGAGGTTTAGGGACACTCTTCTCAGAGGCTACATGCTCTTTGGCGTGTTCCTCGGGATTTGGCTCATGTTTAATTTCCTCTGAATGTTGCACGACCGTAACATTATAACTTAGCGGCTCATCATTGATAAACGATTTGCGCATGGGTGGGGGCCAAATGGTATACTTAAACGTGCGAAATGGATAGGCATAAGAAGTTTAACGGACCGAATCGACGTTCGGCCTCGATTGATGGTTTTGTATCAAATGGTCGGATAATTGGGGGTGCGACCAGCAACTCTTATAGCCCAATGAAACCAGTCAGGGTGGCTCAGACTTCTTCTATTGGTGCTGGTGCTAGGAGAGTGGATGGATTTTATCCATCACGAACAACTCCGCAAGGCCTCAACAAAATGCCCGAGGCCGAAGAGGCCGCGTTGCTTGACGAGCCCATAATCTTAGACGATAGCGGCACCAAAAAGAAAAAGCGCTATTACTTTGTCAGTGCTCACCCAACTGCTCGCAAACTTATAAAGAGAAGCGCCTTAACACTCATAGCTCTTATTTTAATTGGTGCGGCCTATTTGGGCGCCAAAGCTTTTATGACCGAGCGCCATCTTTTTCACGGCGGCGGCGGAGCGCCCGCCCTATCTGATAATGTCGATATAAGTCAGCTCAAAGGCGAGGGTGACGGCCGTATAAATATCTTGCTGCTAGGCGTGGGTGGGCCAGGGCATGACGGCCCGGACTTAACCGACACTATCATGGTTGCCAGTATTGACCCCGTTAATAACAAAGTAGCGCTCTTGAGCATTCCGCGCGATTTGTGGGTGAAGATTCCCGGCAATGGTTATCAAAAGATTAACGCGGCTTATCCGGATGGAAAATCGGAATCCAGGGCTAAGACCTTAGCCGGCAAAGAGCAAGATGGGCTTAACTTGCTGGACCGCACCATATCTCCGGTAATCGGTATTCCAATCCATTATCATGTAGTAGTCGATTTTTCGGCATTTAAAGATGTAGTTGACGCTTTGGGCGGCGTGAATATAAACGTAACTAGCGAAGTCTATGATCCAACCATTGAGTGGGAGAACAACTGGAACCCGGTGATTGCCAAGCCTGGCCCGCAAGTAATGCACGGTCAACAGGCTTTATTGTTCGCTCGCTCGCGCGAGACTTCATCGGACTTTTCACGCGCCGAACGCCAGAGACAGCTTTTGGTGGCCATAAAAGACAAGGCTCTGAGCGCCGGTACCTTTAGCAATCCGATCAAGATCTCGAATCTGTTAAGTGGCTTCGGCAACAATGTGTATACCGATTTTTCACTAAACGACATGACCCGACTTTATAAAATAACCCAGCGAATTCCATCGAAGGAAATATCCTCGATCGACTTAGTAACTGCGCCGCACAATTATTTGACTACCGGCAATATGAACGGTTTATCTATAGTAGAGCCCAAAGCGGGACTCTTCCAATACGGCGACATTACAAACTATATTCGCAACACTTTACGCGATGGCTTTTTGGCCAAGGAAAACGCTAAAGTAACGGTCTATAACGCGACCGACAAAGTTGGTCTGGCTAATTCTAAGGCAAGCCTACTGAAGTCTTATGGCTATACGGTCACTACGGTTGGCAATACTGCAACGGTTACCAACCAAGCCACAACCACGGTGGTGGATCTTACAAAAGGCAAGGATAAATACACTCGCCATTATCTAGAGGAGCGGTTTGGCGTAACAGCCAAGACCAGTATTCCGTCGGGTAGCGGTATTAACCCGCCGCAAGGCACCGATTTTGTTATAATCTTAGGCGAAGATGCTGCAACTTCCAGCCAAAATTAAGCCGACGCGCGGATTTTCTCACGTTCTTCATATTGCTCTAAATGGCTTACTGCCGGTTTTGGCCTACATACTGGTCAAGATTGAATTTGTACCACTAGCAATCCTGTTGGTTGTCTTGGCCAAGTGGAGAATGTTTGCGGTCCGGCCGCGTTATTGGCTTGCCAACATCGTGGCTAACGGAGTGGACATTATCGTCAGCGTTTCGTTTATTCTGTTTATGGCTAGCACCAGCGTCACATGGTGGCAGCTGCTTTGGGTGGTGCTATACGCTGGTTGGCTGGTTTATCTTAAGCCTCGCTACGATGTTTTAAGTGTTTCGGCGCAGGCCATGATAGGGCAGCTTTTAGGCCTGACCGTTCTTTACTTAAAGTTTGGCGACGCGTCATTGATATGGCTAATTTTGGCCACCTGGGCAGTAACCTACCTGGCCGCTCGGCATTATTTGACTAGCTTTGAAGAGCCATATTCAGCTCTGCTGGCCCATATTTGGGGCTATTTTGGAGCCTGCGTAGCATTTATTTTAGGACACTGGTTACTGTTCTATGGCTCAATAGCCCAAATCATCATTATTATGACTACCATTGGCTATGGCCTGGCAGCTCTTTATTACATAGATGCTAATGGTCGTTTGAATAAAGTTTTGGAGCGCCAGTTGCTAGGTATAATGTTCGCAATTCTTTTAATAGTACTTGTCCTGTCCGATTGGACAGGCGCGACGGTATAGCAATCCCTTTCGAAATCTTAGTAGATTTTTTCAGCTTTGATTCAGGCTGACTGCTAAAATAAGAGTAAGAGGAATAATAAATGCAGCCAGAGGAAAAAACTAAAGGAAAAACGTTGCCGGCGACGTTCTCGACTAGGTCGGACAAGTTAGTATCACTGCGTCGGGCGTCGGAGCGCGTCAACTCTCACGCAGCCAAAATTAAAGGTGTTCGTTATCCAAAAAAGGCGGTAGTTCCGGTGATTTTGGTCGTAGTTTTTCTTTTGGGATTGGGCGGAGGATTCGTTGGTAGCGATATTTATGATCATAATCACTCTGGTCTGGGCACGACCGAACAAAAACAGCAGTATATTTCTGACGAAAGTTCACTAATTAGCGAAATTGCTAAAAACGTGGGCCAAAGTGTGGTGAGCGTTGATGTTCAAAGTCAAAGTACGAGCACGGATTTCTTTGGATTTAGCGAGCCGACTTCCCAGGAAAGCGCAGGAACAGGTTTTATTATTAGCTCTAGTGGCATTATTGTGACCAACCGCCACGTGGTGCCAGACGGTACGACAAGCGTTAGCGTAACCTTAGCCGACGGCACCCGCTACGACAACGTGCAAGTAATTGGACGCTCTAACGCGTCAAGTCCGGAAGACATCGCCTTCCTAAAAATCAACGATCTGAAAGGCAAGACTTTAACACCCGTGACGCTTGGCGATTCATCTAAAGTTCAAGTTGGCGATAGAGTAATTGCTATCGGTAACGCACTAGGCCAGTTTCAAAACACGGTCACCAGTGGAATTATCTCTGGCTATGGCCGCGACGTAACTGCCGGCGACGAGTCCGGCGCCCAAGGCGACGAAACTTTAACCGACTTGTTCCAAACGGACGCAGCTATCAATGAAGGTAACTCTGGTGGACCGCTAGTCAACATAAACGGCGAAGTGATTGGGATTAATACGGCTACGGCGAGCTCGGGTCAGAATATTGGATTTGCTCAGCCAATCAACGATCTTAAGGGAATGATCGATAGTGTGCTAAACAATGGCCAGCTCCAGCAGCCTTATTTGGGCGTGCGATACATTTCGCTAACGGACGACATTGCTTACGAATTTAACCTGAGTGTTAAGCGCGGTGCCTACGTCATCAGTGGCAATGATGAACCAGCTGTGGTGTCCGGCAGCCCGGCAGATAAGGCCGGCATTCGCGAGAAAGACGTGATTACTAAAATTAACAATGTAAATATCGACCAAGACACCAGTTTATCGGCCGCTATTAGCCGATTTAAGGTGGGCGATAAGCTTACTTTGACCATCGTTCGAGGCGACAAAACAATCACCAAACATGTGATTTTGGGTTCTGCTTCAACAAATTAAGCTAGAGCAAATACCTGAATAAAATCCTGGCTGGCACGAAGTGCGTAGTTGTTAGTTTTTGCAATCTTAGCGAGCTCTTCGTGCTGTGGCGGCAAAGCCTCGGTAAGAACAAATTTTGGCGGTCGGTGCTGCCTTGATAGCTGGCTAAACATGCGCCGGTATAAATCCAAACCGTCTTTGCCACCAAAGATAGCGATTCGCGGCTCCATCATGGCCGCCTTATTTATCTGCCAATCCTTAGGAACATAAGGCAGGTTAGATAAAATTACGTCGTAGTGGCGCAAAGGCCTGTTAAGCAAGTCTCTTTTTCGAGTATGCAAACGGAGTTCGTGTAATACGGAATTATGCTTGGCAACGGCCAAGCAATTGCTATCTATATCGTATAAGTCAACTTGGCCGCCTGGGATTTCTAAGGCAGCTGTAATGCCAATCGCACCACTGCCGGTTCCAACATCGGCAATCGTCAGCGCCGAGCTAGCCTGCTGTCCGGCGGAGCCGGCCACTCTGCTAGCTCTGTTGGCGAATCGCTGTGTTGTCAGCTCCGCCGCTCCTTCACCGTATTTTATATACGGCTTAGTCCGCTGCTCGCTGCCGTCTTGCGCTCCATCCAAGCGCTGCAATTGCCCACTTTTATACAGGTCTTTTAAAAGATTAATCATAGTTTCGGATTCTGGACGCGGCTCCAGCACATATTTATTAACCAAAAATCTCCGGCCATAGAATTCGGTGAAACCGCGGATGTAGGCCAGGGGAACATGGCGGGCTCTGCGAGCTACTTGTTTGTTCAATCTATTGGCTTGTTCGGTTGAAAGTTCAGTTTCGGGGTGTGCTATTAAATAAGCGCGGTCGCGTTCTAATAAATCCTCTATCAAAATCAAAGAATCCAGCCGTGCTGAAGCAATGCCGACCTCTGTCAATTTGTCGGTTGCGGCTTGCAGAAATTCACCGACAGATTTCGGCACGGGTTAGCCTTCTTTTTGAATTAGCTCGTGCTCGGCAGCTTGCAGATTCTCTATCAGGTCTTCTATTTCGCCGTTTAGGGCGCCCGGAATATTACTGCGGCTGTAGCCGATGCGATGATCGGTGATGCGATCCTGCGGGAAGTTGTAGGTGCGGATTTTTTCAGCCCGGTCGCCGCTGCCGATCAAAGACTTTCTGGTATCGGAAAGCTTCTTTTGATCCTCCTCGATTTTCATTTGCAGCAAACGAGAACGTAGAATTTTCATACCTTTTTCGCGATTTTTAATCTGACTTTTCTCATCTTGTTGGCTAACTACGATACCGGTGGGCAGGTGAGTGATACGTACGGCACTGTCTGTAGTATTGACGGACTGCCCACCATGACCGCTGGCTCGAAAAACATCCACACGAACGTCTTCCGGCTTGATCTCTATATCGGTTTCTTCGGCCTCCGGTAACACGGCTACGGTTACGGTGCTGGTATGTATTCGCCCCTGACTTTCGGTAACCGGTACGCGTTGCACGCGGTGAACGCCGGCTTCAAACTTGAGGTTGCGGTAAGCATCAGCGCCGTGAACTTCAAAAGATATTTCTTTAAATCCGCCGGCTTCGCTAGGACTTTCGCTAACAAGCTCTGTTTTAAACCCGTGGACTTCGCACCAGCGGATGTACATACGGTACAGTTCACCAGCGAACAAACTGGATTCATCACCGCCAGCGGCGGCCCGGATTTCTATGATGCAGTCGCGTTCGTCGTTAGGGTCTTTGGGTGTAAGTAGTTCTAAAAGATGTTGCTTGGCTTCGCTTAGCTTCATATTCAAATCAATTATTTCCCGCTGGGCATCTTCTTTTAAATCAGGTTCGCTAAGCAACTCCTCAGTGAACCCTAGCTGCTGTTCAAGTTCAAAAACTTTATCATATTGCGAAAGCAACTCCTCCAATTCAGCCTGGCGTTTGGCTAGCCGAGGATAATCTTTACTGGAATAAATAGAAGGATCCTGCAAACGTTCTTGCAGTTCCTTGTATTCAGTTCGTAGAGGTTCTTCTTGCATTACTTCTCCAGTATATAAAAACTCCCCGGATAATCAGAGCCAGGGAGTTTTATTAATGCTTAGTTATTCTTGGGCGGCTGGTTTGGTAGTTTGGGTAGCGCCTAGCTTCTGGGCTTCGGATTTGGCCTTTTTGGTGGTTTTTGGTTTGGCAGCAGCGCGGGCTTCGCGGGCCTTGGCAGCGGC
Source organism: Candidatus Saccharimonadales bacterium (assembly GCA_035758565.1). Lineage (NCBI taxonomy): Bacteria > Candidatus Saccharimonadota > Candidatus Saccharimonadia > Saccharimonadales (SeqCode) > Saccharimonadales bacterium (SeqCode). The sequence continues at coordinate 410,385 of DASTXL010000001.1, read as the reverse complement.
AGCCTGGCGAGCCTTGAATTTATCAACCCGGCCTTCTACGTCGACGATGCGCTCTTCGCCGGTAAAGAAAGGATGGCTAGAGCTAGAAATATGAATCTTGATAAGCGGATATTCAACGCCTTCTAATGTAATAGTTTCTTCGGCCGGAGCGGTAGAGCGGACAACAATAGTAGAGTTGTCGTTCAAGTCTTGAAAGACAACCGGTCGATAGTCAGTTGGGTGTAAACTCTTTTTCATAAGCTAAGTTAGTATATCTTATTCACCTCTGTCGGTCAACATAATATATGGGTTTGAGGCGCCGGGCGCCGCTCTATATAAAATCTAAATAGGCGCGCCCTTAGCGCTGCGGAGCAGAAGAAACCCCCAAAGTTCGATGTTTCTTCTGCTCCTCCTTGCGAACTAGCCGCTCTCGGCGCTCATGATGACCACCCGGCCAGGGAATCGTTTGACTAGCTCCATGTAGATGGTATTGAGGCTCTCGCCGTACATCACTTCGCCAATGCCGAGGTCGAGGTTGGCGGGCAGAATCGCGTAGATCCTGAGCTGCTTCGGCCCAATATTGGCGAGGCTGAACCTGACCTCTACGTCATCCGGCTCGATGCCGAGCTGATCGCCAAACTGTTCGGCGAACAGTTCTCGCACCGCGCTTTCGATCGCCGCCTGCTCGTTGGGGTCCAGGTCTTCGGAGTGCTGGACTTCGATTGGTTCGAGGCTCATTCCCACTCCTCTGCTTCTTCCTCCTCTTCGTCCAGGTTGACCCCTGTGACGATGACGTAGAAGTCGTCGCGGTGGAAGCGGACGTTCAGCGAATGGCGCAGGACCTCGTCGGGCTTCTTGCCAGGCACGAGCTGGTTGAAGATCTCCGCCGGCAGAACCACCCGGATGGTGGTGTTCAGGGGATGTTCCCGCTCGACGAAGTTGATGCTGAACTCGTCGCCTTCGGGCCGACCGAGACCGATCGGAGGCTTGTAGCTGAAGAGACGAATCAGCTCGTCTGCTACGGCCGTCTGATCTTCTGCGGCGAGGTGGTGGTAGATGCTTACCTGAATGGGCGAGGAAGTCATGCGTCTTCCTTTCGCAAGGTTCTGCCGTGGTTTGGTGCTGCCAGGCCAGCGCCACCTCTGTTAAGTGACTGCAATATTTTACCATAATTATATATATCTTTCAAGGGAATTTAAGGTGTTGCAAAAAAAAGGTAACAGAGGTAGAATAACCTAAGTATTAATTAAACAGTGGGTTGCAAATAATCCTCCTGACCGGCACCTTGATAGGACCGTGATGGCAAGCGACCTTACGGTGAGAAAGGATTTCGAAGTAAATGGCTACGACAGACGTAGATATTAAAAAATTGCTCGAGGCTGGCGCGCACTTTGGCCACCAGACCAGCCGTTGGCATCCAAAAATGGCGCCCTACATTCACTCTAAGCGAGAGGGCAACCATATCATTGACTTAACTAAAACCGTAGAGGCTCTAGACAAAGCTCTGGCTTTTTTGACCGACACTTCAGCCGCCGGCAAGCAAGTTTTGTTGGTTAGCACTAAGCGTCAGGCCAAAGATAAGATTCGCGAAGTTGCCGCTGCAACCGGTATGCCGTTCGTGACTGAGCGCTGGCTCGGTGGCATGTTAACCAACCAAGCCACCATCGGCGCTCGCATCAAGCAGCTCAAAGACCTAGAGAGCCGCATGATTAGCGGCGAGCTGGAAAGCCGCTACAACAAGCTGGAAGTCCAGCGCTTCGCTGAAGAAATAGACGAAATGAACCGTTTGTACGGTGGCATCAAGGAATTGGCAGCCAAACCGGGTGCTGTTTTTGTGGTGGACGTAATAAACGATATCAATGCTGTTCGTGAAGCCCGTAAACTGCACGTTCCAGTTGTCGCCTTGGTTGATACTAATGCCGACCCAACGCTTATTGACTATCCGATTCCATGCAACGACGACGCTACTAAGACCATCAACCTGATCCTAGACTACGTCCAGACCGCTATTGAATCAGGCAAAAATAAGGCTAAGAATCCTACCGACAAAACCGAGCAAAAAGTTGAATCAAAAGAGGAGGGCAAAGAATAATGGCTGACATCAGCATTGATGAGATCAAGCGTTTACGCGAACTGACAGGGGTCGGCATTACCGACGCCAAGCAGGCTTTGGTCGAATCCAATGGCGATTTCGACAAAGCTTTGGCAGCCATGCGCAAAAAGGGCTTAACCAAGGCCGAAAAACGAGGTGAGCGTGAAGCCCGTGCCGGAGTTATCGGCACCTACAGCCACGATAACCGCATAGGCGTCCTCTTGGAGGTTAACTGCGAGACTGATTTTGTAGCCCGTAACGAAAACTTCACCAATTTGGTAAAAGACGTGGCTATGCATATTGCCGCTAGTGCACCGGAATTCGTTAGTGTTGATGATGTCCCAGCCGATGTTAAGGCTGCCGTCGAAGCCGAGTTTACGGAGAAAGTTAAGGGTGAGGGCAAGCCAGAGAATATGGTAGGGCAAATCGTAGAAGGTATGCTTAAGAAACATTTTGCTGAGCGCTGCTTGCTGGAACAACCCTTTATCAAAAACCCCGACCAGACAGTTGGCGATTATGTTAAAGAGGGCATTGCCAAGCTGGGCGAGAACATTGTTGTTCGGCGCTTTGCTCGCATGCAACTTGGCGAAGTCAACGAATAAAAGTTTCTGAACAAAATAAGTCCTTAATGGGGGCCTATTTTGATTTGGTACTAAAAAAGCGGCCTTCGACTGAAAGCCGCTTGCCGGTGAGCGGCGCGAGTTGCCTCGCGAGCACGCTCACCGGCGCCTCTTTGGTTCTTCCTTACGCCGTCTTGCAGAGCTGAAGCACCAGCTGCTTGCTCAGCGGATGGTGCTCGGTGACAGCGTCACCGTTCTTGGTGGTGATCTGGTAGTCGGCCGCATAGCGGTAGCCGTTCACCACGCCGCCACGGTAGTGGTAGTTCTTGAACTGCCGCATCTCGTGGACGAACGGCGTCTTGCAGCCCGGAAGCTGCATGATCGCGTTGTGGTCGTTGACGTGCACCTTGAGCACCTTGCCGCCGTAGGCGGCGGTCATCTGCCGGCTGGCAAGATGGGTGTGCTCGCGAGTCTTCGTTCGGAAGTACGGGAGGAAGACCGTGATGGCGGCGAAGAACAGCGCGAACAGCACGAACGGTGTGGGGCCGTTCTTCGATCCCACCGAGAAGAACGCGATGGCGGCGACGATAACCGTCAGGACGGTGAGTCCGATGATGATCAGCGCGTTCGCGACCCCGAACCAGAACGGGTGGAACGAAATGAAGGTAGCCAGCATGGCCAGCTGATTCCTTTCTCTCGCTACTGCAATTGACAAGGAAGTAATACCTTGAGGGACTCCAACAAAGCATAAGCTTGATGGTTAGGGATATATTAGCATAAAACTACATAAAAGTCAATACTCTGCATGAGATTATAAGGAGTTGAGGCGGCACGGGCGAGCGAATGCTACTTAATTAGCCCATGCCGCGAGGCGGGATCCATTGAGTTTTGGATCCCGCCTATAGGGTGGAGGATTGGCACGCTCTGGCGCGCTCACCACGGCGAGTCGATGCCGAAGTACATCATCACGATCGACAGGGTGAGGATGCCGGCCAGCAGGCCGACGAAGCGCTCACCTGCTTTCAGCAACGTGGCGCGGCCCTCGAGCTTCTGGCGAACCACCAGCATTCGATGCCCGACCGTGAGCCAGGCGATACCCGCCAGGACGTAGATCGCCCACGGCAGTGCGCCTTTCGGAGCCAGAACGAGGCCAGCGATGATCAGGAAGCAGCGCTCGGCGCGGCCGCCGATGCCGTCGCGGCACTCGATGTCCAGCTGCTCCGCCTTGGCCCGCGCGTAGCTGACCAAGCAGGAGCCCAGGATCGTCGGGCCGATGATGAAGGCGGCGAACCGGTGGTGTTGCCACATGAACAGCAGGCCGATGCACGAGAGCATCATGCCTTCGCCCAGGCGGTCGGTCACCGAGTCGGCGAAGCCACCGAATAGCGTGCTCGCTCCGGTAGCCCGGGCCAGCGTGCCGTCGAACACGTCGAGCATGGCGCCGACGAAGAACACGGCCGCTGCCACCCAGTAGAACACGCGGTCGTAGTGGGCGAGCAGCACCAGCCCAGAGGCGGCCACGCACAGGCTGACGCCTGCGGAGGTCATGCGATTCGGGGTGATGCCGAGCTTGACGAAGACCGGCAGGCTGTGGCTGACGATCCAGCCGACGGCCCGGCGGACACCGCCGATGTAGTACTTCTGCAAGCCGACGCCTGCGGCGACGGCCAGGACGGCAAGACCGCCCAAGAACGCGTACAGTAGCATATCCGATCCTTTGGGTGTTGGGACGTTTACACGAGATTCAGGCTGGTGGTCTCTGGAAACCGGCGGGCTTTGCGCTCCCGCCAGATCTCCGGCCAGACCGCGATGTTGACGAGGGTCATGGGCGGGATGATGCCGGCGAACAGCACGACAGCCGCGAGCTGCCAGCCGTTGTAGTGCCAGCGCGCCCCTTGCCACGCCTCGAAAAAGACGATGGAAAAGAGGAGCGCGATCACGCGCATCTCGTGGTCGTTGCCCACGAGCACCGCAGCGGCGGTCATTGCGATCGCCAGGACTAGCAGCATGTCTGCGATCAGCCACCAGTCTTCGAGCAAGCCGAGCCCCAGCAAACCGAAGCTCAGCAGCACCGCTGACGCTTGCAGCAGGTAGGTGCGAAGAAGCACTCAATCCTCCGTTTCTTGATGTGCAAGCCAGCAGGCCCGCACGCATTATAGATAAGTTTGGACGGGAGATTTCCACTGACTAGGTCTTAAATTATAAAATATTTATTCATTTTTAAACAGGGGCGGGGCGTTGTATAATTCTTTTATGAATCCAAACCAAACTCTTGATGACGCCCGTACAAAACTTAACGCCGCGGCTGAGCACTTCAAGCAAGAGATAGCCAAAATCCGCACTGGCCGGGCCCATCCGGGTATGCTTGATAATGTCATGGTTGAGGTTTACGGCCAGCAGATGCCATTGAAAGCCACGGCTACTATTACGGCGCCTGAGGCCCAGTTGTTACAAATAACACCTTTTGACCCAAACAATCTGCAGGCTATTAGCGACGCCATCCGCAACAACCAGTCCCTGGGTCTAAATCCGGCAGATGACGGCCGTGTCGTGCGTATCCAGATTCCGCCATTAACTACCGAAACCAGACAGCAAATGGTCAAAGTCCTGGGCCAGAAAGTTGAAGAAACTATGATCAGTGCCCGCAATATCCGCCACGAGGCACTCCGACGCGCCGAGCAAGCCGAAAAAGATAAAGATATTAGCAAAGACGATCTTGCTCGTTTTGAAAAACAAGTAGATGAACTGCTTGCTAAACAAAAAGCTGAAGTTGAAGCTCTAGCCAAAGCCAAAGAACAAGAGATAATGACCGTTTAGCGGGTTAGCATGCAGTCCCAGCTCGAAAGTTATCGCCAGCGGATCGACAATGCCTTGGCTGATTTTTTTGAATCGGATCTTTCGGCGGGCGGTCTGGAGCTTAATGACTACGAACTTAAACTTCTAGGGTACTTAAAAGAGTTCACTTTGCGGCCAGGCAAGAGGCTGCGCGGTGCTCTGACTCTTTTTGCGTACGAAAGCTTAGCCGGTGAGTCTTCGGACTCTATTATTAACGCCGCCATTGCCCAAGAACTGGTTCAAAGTTATCTATGCATTATTGACGATGTTATGGATCGTTCGCCAGAGCGTCGAGGCAAGCCAACGGTCCATAGACTGTTGGCTGCCGAACTAGGTAAAAGCAGTGAGTATTTGGCCAGCATGATGGCTATTAATGTTGGTTTGCTGGGCGAGCATCTAGCTTCGTACATCTTGAGCTTAATTGAGGCCGAGCCGGCTCGTTTAAGCCAGGCATCGCAGGTCCTGCATAGGAATATCTTAGCTACGGTTTACGGGCAAATGGATGATTTGAATAATGACCTAAAAGTTCAAGCTACCGAGGCACAAATTATCCATTTACTAGAGATGAAAGTCAGCTACTACAGCTTCATTAGCCCATTGCAGCTCGGCGCTATTTTAGCCGGCAAAGCCGAGCCAGACTTTATGAAGGAAATAGAATCGATTGGCCGGCCGGCCGGTGTGGCTTTTCAGTTGCAAGATGATCTTTTAGGCCTGTTTGGCAATCCAACAGAAACGGGTAAATCGGCTCAAGACGATCTAAAAGAAGGTAAATTTACGCTCTTAATGCTGTATACTTTGGAGCGTGCAGGCCATCAAAACGCAGGTTTAGTGCGCAAGGCGTTGGGGAACCAGCACTTAAGTCAATCAGAATTTGAAGAAGTACAGGCAATTGTCGAAAATTGCGGCGCTCGTTCTGCCGTAGAGGCCAAAGCCCAAGAGTTTTCTACTAAGACTAAAAAAGCTATCACTTCCAGTAGTTTTGATCAGGCCGCCAAAGATTTTTTATCAGATTTAATAGATTATGTTACGAGCAGGAATAAATAGGTGAAACCACAGCATATAGGCGTCATTATGGACGGCAATCGTCGCTGGGCGCGCGCCCAGGGCAAAAAACCAATGGACGGCCACCTGGCCGGTTACAAGAACTTTTATGAACTTTCACGCTACACGTTTCTAGAAAAGAAAATCCCGTATCTTAGCGCCTTTGTTTTCTCTACCGAGAACTGGAAGCGTACCGAAGAAGAAGTAGGCTTTTTGATGCGTTTGGTTACGCGGGCAATTACAGAATACTTAGACGATTTTCACCGCGATAATATCAAGATTTTAATTCTTGGCAGCCGCGATAAACTATCAAAGCCGGTTCTCAAAGCCATTGAGCAGGCCGAGAGTAAAACAGCTGGCAATACCGGCGGGACTCTGGCTTTATGCTTCAATTATGGCGGGCAGCAGGAAATAGTAGATGCGGCCAAGGCGATAATTGAACAAAAAATTAATGCAGATTCACTAGACTTAGAAACCTTTGAAAGCTACTTATACAAGCCGGAAGTGCCACCACTGGATCTGATTATCCGAACCTCTGGCGAACAGCGACTAAGTGGCTTCATGCTCTATAGGGCAGCCTATTCTGAACTGCTATTTCTAGATAAGCACTGGCCCGACTTTACTCCCGAAGACATTGACTTCGCACTAGACGAGTTCGCCAATCGCCAGCGCCGATATGGAGCTTAGCTAACAGATTATTATCAGGTTAGCGTGATACAATTTAGCTTATGCAAATAGCTCTGTTTGTGTTGGCCGTAATTCTTTTCATAGGCTTGATTTTAGGTCACGAATGGGGCCATTTTATTGTGGCTCGACGAAACGGCGTTGACGCCGAAGAGTTCGGCTTAGGTTTTCCGCCGAGAGCTTACGGCCGCCGTCTAAAAAGCGGCTTGCTACTAAGCGTTAACTGGCTGCCGCTGGGTGGTTTTGTGAAACTTAAAGGCGAGCACGATAACGATACCGCCAAGGGTAGTTTTGGCGCGGCCGCTCTCGGCTCAAAGACCAAAATTTTATTGGCTGGCGTAGCCATGAATGCCTTAATTGGACTTGTTCTCTTAACAATTTTGGGCTGGGTTGGTATGCCGGTCCTGATTAGTAAAGACTATAACGGCCAAGATCAATTCACTATTAAAAACGATACGCACGTTATTCAACAGCAAGTAGAAGCTGGTCTTGTAATCGACGGCTCGCCGGCCCAAAAGATTGGACTATCCAGTCAAGATATTATTACCTCGGTTAGCTACAAGAATCAGCACGATAACATCAATACTACTTCGCAACTCCATGACGCCACTACTCGATTTGCCGGCAAAAAAGTGACGCTGACTTATAAGCACAGCGGAAAAATAGAGACCAAAGACGTGCAGCTTCTGGGCGCTAAAGAAGTTGAGGCCAGCAACGGCCAGAAGGGTTATCTAGGAGTGTCGCCTAATCAGATTACAATTCAGCGCTCAACCTGGAGCGCTCCGCTTACGGCAATCGGTTTTGCCAGTCAACTTGTCTGGTTAACCGTTCAAGGCCTGGGCCACGCAATCGGCGGGCTGGGATCGTTGATTGCTGGATTGGTTACGGGCAATCACGCGGCCAGGGTTAATGGTCAAACAGCAGCCGAGAGCCAAGTTGGCGGTCCGGTGGCTATTATGGATGTTCTTTGGAACAGCGGCAGCCTGGGCTTTAATTTTGTTATTGCTTTAATCGCACTTATATCTTTGACTTTGGCACTCATGAATGTCTTGCCGATACCGGCTCTGGATGGCGGACGGCTCTTTATGATGCTGGTGTCGCGCGGCATCTTTAAGAAACCCCTCGCTCCGGAGACTGAAGAAAAAATCGTCGGCGCTGGCATGGTTGTATTGCTGGCTTTGATGGTTTTAATAACCATTGTAGACGTCAGGCGATTCTTCTAGAGGAAACATGAAGACAAAGCTAAATCTTTTTAAGGGCCGAGACAGGGCAGACCTGGGCGGTCCGTATTGGCTAATTTTCAACACGCTAGTCATTTTTTTCTTTAGTCAAATTCTGGCTGCTTTTATAGTTGAGTTGATTTTGTCGATTATGCACCCCCATATCAATGTGGCCGGCCTGCTTGATAATTCGTCGGCTGGGCAATTTTTTTATGTCATACTCGCCGAAGGTCTGGCGGTAGCCCTAGTTTTATTGAGTCTTAAAAACCGTCGTTTGCCGCCAAGATTCATAGGACTTGGCCGCCGGCCGATTTGGGACGACGTATTCAAAGCCCTGATTGGCTTCACCGTATTTTACGGACTACTTATAGTTGCCAGCCTGCTAGTCAGTGTATTTTTGCCCAATGTTAACACCAATCAGCAACAGGATCTGGGTTTTAACAATATAACTACCACCACTGATAATCTGCTGGCTTTCGCAGCTCTGGTGATTGTGCCGCCTCTTGGCGAAGAGCCGCTGGTTCGTGGTTATTTATTTTCGGGCTTAAGAGCCAGGCTAAAGTTTTGGCCGGCGGCAATTGTTACCAGCATTTTGTTTGGAATTGCCCATCTAGAAATTGGTGGTGGTGCGCCACTGCTTTGGGCCGCTGGCATCGATACTTTTGTTCTTTCGTTGGTGCTGGTTTATCTTAGGGAATCGACTGGTGCGCTCTATGCTGGAATATTAGTGCACATGCTCAACAATCTGGTCGCTTTTGGTGTTCACTTCCACTAGCGGACTTTTCTAGGTAAACTAAATCAAGATATGAGACGAAGCCAACTATTTATTTCTACTCGCAAGCAAACACCGGCTGACGAAGAATCTCTTAACGCACAATTATTGATTCGCGCTGGTTTTGTGCATAAAGAAATGGCCGGCGTTTATGATTATTTGCCGCTCGGCTTTAAGGTGCTGGAAAACATCAAACAAATTGTTCGCGAAGAAATGAATGCTATTGGCGGCCAAGAGCTGATAATGACCAATCTGCAACGACCGGATATCTGGCAGAAAACCGGCCGTTGGGACGAAAAGGTCGTAGACGTTTGGTTTAAGACTCATTTGCAGGATGGAAGTGAGTTGGGCTTGGCCTGGAGTCATGAGGAACCAATTCTGGCCATGATGCAGCAGTTCATCCAGAGTTATAAAGACTTGCCAGCTAGCGTTTACCAATTCCAAACAAAACTGCGTAACGAACTTAGGGCCAAAAGCGGCATAATGCGCGGCCGCGAATTCGTCATGAAAGACATGTACTCTCTGCACACTTCGGCCGAAGATCTGGATGATTACTACAACAAAGTTATCGAAGCCTACAAAAAAGTTTACGAACGGCTTGGCATTGGCAAGGAAACATTCGTAACTTTCGCGAGCGGTGGCGCGTTTACTAAATTCAGTCATGAGTTCCAGACCATTTGTGATGCTGGCGAAGATGTTCTTTACTTGCATCGTGGCCGAAATATTGCTGTAAACGAAGAAGTTCTAGATGAAGCTATCAAGGAACTTAACATTTCAAAAGACGAACTAGAAGTGGTCAAAAGCGCCGAAGTAGGTAACATTTTTAACTTTGGGTCCGATAAGGCTCAGCAAATGGGCGTTTACTTTAGCGACGCCGAAGGGCAAGAGAAGCCAGTCTACTTGGCGTCTTATGGCATCGGGATCACTAGACTTATGGGTGTTATAGCTGAAAAGTTTGCCGACGAGCGCGGGTTGGTATGGCCAGTGAATGTAGCCCCGTATCATGTTTATTTGTGCCGATTGGGCGATGATCCCGCGATATTAAAAGCAGCCGACGAAGCCTATGAAAAGCTTAAATCAGCTGGCATCGAGGTGCTCTACGACGATCGAGGCGAGCGGCCTGGCGAGCAGTTTGCTGACGCCGATTTATTGGGTCTGCCATTCCGCCTAGTGGTTAGTGCTAAATCTCTTGAGAGCGGCGGTTTTGAGCTTAAATCGCGCAGCTCAGAAGAGACTCAAATTGTCGGCTTAACTTCTGTAATCCAAGTACTAGGCAAATAAATCTTGGCTTGCTATAATCAAGCGACATTCTTAGTTCTTTCGTGGGGAACTTGGGGTTATTTTTTTAAGACAAGGTTTTAGTAAATCATGAAAAAACAGTTTAAACTGACCCAATCCGGACTAGACGAGCTTAAAAGTGAGCTTGAAGGTTTAATGTCTCAGCGTGTGGCTGTTGCTGACCGCATTAAAGAAGCTCGTGAGTTAGGTGACTTAAGCGAAAACGCCGAGTATCAAACTGCCCGCGAAGAGCAAGATCGCTTAGAATCCCGCATTTCCGAGCTAGACCACATTTTGCAAAACGCCCAGGTTATCAAGAAACCTAAAAGCGACGGCCAGGTACGTTTGGGTTCGGTGGTTAAGCTAAAAAACGACGGCACCACTAAGGAATTCCAAGTTGTGGGCACCATGGAGGCCGATCCCTTGAACGGTAAACTATCCGACGAGGCTCCAATTGGCAAAGCTTTGCTGGGCAAAAAAGTTGGTGACCAGATCGAAATAAATTCGGTCTCCTACAAGATTACTGACATCTCATAACTTTACGCTATTCTTTGATAATAGATACCAAAGAATATAAACTACTATTTATATGGCAACTCTGAAAGACTATCGCGACGAGCGGCTGAAAAAACTTGAAGAAATCAAGAAGCTCGGCATCGATCCATACCCCGCCCACGCTAAAAGGACTCATTTACTTGGCGACATAACTCCGAAATTCGAGGAGTTATCCGGCAATGAAGTCAGTGTCGTTGGCCGGGTAACTGGTATTCGCAGCTTTGGTAAGATTGCCTTCATTGTTTTAAAAGACCATAGCGGCCAGCTCCAGTTGTTCTTGACGGAAACAAATATGCCGGCAGCCGACCACAGTAAAAGCCAGCTTAATTTTTCTGAAATCGGCCTATTAAACAGTGGAGATTTTATCCAGGCTACTGGGCCTGTTATCAAGACTCAAACTGGCGAGATATCAGTTCAGGTTAGTGAGCTCAGATTGCTGGCTAAAAGCTTGCGGCCGCTGCCGGGCAGAGACGGTTTGACTAATAAAGAAGAGCGTTTTCGCCGCCGCTACGTCGACCTTAATGCCAACCAGGAAGTCTACGAGCGTTTTATCCGGCGCAGCAAATTCTGGGAAGCTAACCGCGAATATCTGAATAAACATGGTTTTGTTGAGGTAAATATTCCAGTTTTAGAGCACACAACCGGCGGGGCTGATGCTAAACCTTTTAAAACCCACATGGATGTTTTAGACCAGGATTTTTACTTGCGCATTAGTCATGAATTACCGCTCAAAAAACTAATTGGCGGCGGTTACGAAAAGGTATATGATATCGGTCCGCGCTTTCGCAACGAACATTACACCGACGAGCATCTGCCTGAGCACGTAGCCATGGAATGGTACTGGGCTTACGCCGACTGGCGCGATGGTATGGCATTTATGGAAGACATGTTTAAATACATTGCGCTTAAAACCTTTGGCAAAATGCAGTTTGAAATAGGCGATTTTAAAGTGGACCTCGATAAGCAGTGGCAAAAGCTTGATTATGCCGAGGCTATTGAATCAAAATATGGCATTGATCCTTATAACTGCAGCCTAGAAGACGTTAAAAAAGCCCTAGCCGACAATAAGTTAGTGGTCGAAAAGACCGACAACAAAGCTCGGGGCATAGACAAACTCTGGAAGAACATCAGAAAAGACTTAGAAGGTCCGACTTGGTTAATTAATACGCCGCTATTTATCAGCCCGCTGGCCAAAAAGAATCCAGAGCGTCCAGAAACCGTAGAGCGTTTCCAGCCCGTAATTGCCGGTACCGAACTCGGTAACGGTTATAGCGAGCTGAATGATCCACTAGACCAGCTGGCTCGCTTCCGCGAACAGCAAGCTATGCGCGACGCCGGTGACGAAGAAGCCCAGATGCTTGATATAGATTACGTAGAAATGCTGGAATATGGTATGCCGCCAACTTGCGGTTGGGGTCATTCTGAGCGGGTTTTTTGGTTACTAGAGGGAGTCACTGCTCGCGAAGGCGTGCCTTTCCCGCAGCTGCGTTACGATGTCGATGACGTCACCCGCGGGATTTATCCAGACTTAAAGTTTGAGTAGACAATATGACCGAAAGTTTTTTGGGCAACAGTGACCACGAAATAAGATCACGAAAACTAGATCTAGCCGCAGAAAGACAAGAAACTTTTCAGGAGGCTGTGGCTGAAGAGCTTAACGCGATAGTTCTTGAGGGAAGGCAGATGCTAGAAGATAGCGGCCAGCCTGTTAATGAGTTGAACCTTGAACTGGCTTTTCTGGGATCTATGTCCAAAGTCCTGAAGCAATGCCACTACAGCGTCAGGATGCAATTCGCCTACGCCACCACTCGTGAGCTGACTTCTCCCGATGTTCAGTTAACTTTGCCGCCAGCTAGCTTGGAGGACCAAGTGCCACCGTGTGAGCTGGTGGCTGCATATCGTAAGCCGTTAATGGAAGCATTGCGAGCGCAGCTCGGCGACTTCGCAGAAGACGGTTTAGATGTGGCAGACTTTGCCCCGGAAGTAATGGCTGAACTGGACAAAATTCTATCTATGAGTCTTCAAGAAGCTGCCGAAAGAGCGCTGGAGCCTGGCTTAATACAGCCCGACATTATAAACGAGGCATTTGATCATTTCAGAGCGCTGGCCCGCGAGAGAATAGAGGCTCTCCAAAAAGAGGCGGATACTGCCATGAATACGCTTGGCGCCCGGGCCAATGAATCTCAGCGGGAGTTGAGGAGCGATAGCGAGGCGAAGCCCGATCTAGAATTCATAGAAGAATGTATTCGCACAGAGCAGATAGAGCAAGCCATTTACCACATTAATAGCATTGGTAAATCAAAAAGAACAGAGAAGCTTAAAAAAATTCTTGATGATGCCGTCCTTAGAAAAGCTAGAAATATTATCAATACTCGCGAAGGTGATTGTTTGAGCAATACCCTAGACACCATTAATTTTTACTCCTCAGACCCTTATGGCAAGAACTTAATGAGAGCAGCTCTAACTCCTGATTTTTTGGAAATAGCAAGGTTGCTCATTGCCAGTAATCAATTAGAAAAGGCCGAGCAATACGCTGGGGCTACTTTTAAGAGCAGCCGCATCGTCGTGAAGGAGGCTTTAAACCTTACTCATTTTAACCATGCGCTTGACATGGCCAGACACGGAGCACCGGCTCACGCTATTGACTCCTACATTGAGCAAAATATCCATGGCTCAGATAATAAAGACTACGCTAAGCGCGCGGCTCTATCTTACATATACTCTTAATGAATCATCTTTCTGAAATTCTAAAGCTACCCTCGAGTGAAGCGGCACCGCTTTTGCTGGGCTGGAAATTAGTGCGGCAAACTCCGCGTGGGATTATAAAAGCGAAAATAGTTGAGACCGAAGCTTATCATCAGGACGACCCAGCCAGCCATAGCTTTAGGGGATTAACTAGGCGGACGGCGCCGATGTTCGAAGCCGGCGGCACCATATATGTTTATTTTACTTATGGCATGCACTACGCACTTAACATAGTTACTGGTCCGGCGGGTAGAGGAGAGGGGGTGCTAATCCGTGCCGCCGAGCCCTTAGAGGGAATTGAAATAATGCGAAAAAACCGTGGTATTACCGACATAAAAAATTTAACTAACGGACCAGGTAAATTAGCCCAAGCGCTCGGTATTAAGTCGACGGAGTTCTCTGGCAAAAAACTTAACAAGTCAAGTATCTCACTAGAAAGCCCTTGGGAAATCATAAAGAAAGAAGACATTGTGATCGGCCCCAGAATTGGTATTAGCAAGGCGGTTGAAGTCGACGCTCGTTTTTACATTAATGGCAATAAGTTTGTATCTAAGCCGTAAAAAGTGAGTAGATTCATAGCTAATTGAGCCTATTACTAGCTATTCTAAGCTTGCAAGATAGAAAGGAGGCAGTTTTATGAGGCGCGTCAAACAGAAACAGCCGTTAAACGAGCAGCCGGGTTATTTTAAAGGCCCTTACTACACCGATTGGCGAGAGTGGCGCCGAGGATGAAGAAGATCATCAGGTTCGCTACTTTAGATTTGGGCTTTTAGGCGATAAAATAAAAAGCATGAAAGCAATATGGAACAGCCAAACCATTGCTGAAGCCGATAGAAAAGAACTTATCTACATTGAAGGTAACTGGTATTTTCCGGAAAGTTCAGTTAATCAAAAATTTTTAAGAAAAAGCGACACACCTTACACTTGTCCATGGAAAGGCGAATGCCAGTACTATGATGTTGGCGAGGGCGATAACTGGTCGAAAGACAATGCCTGGTCTTATCCAAATCCCAAGCCCAGTGCTATAGAAATAGTAAAAAATAGTTCGGGCAAAGATTTTAGTGGCTATATAGCCTTTTGGAAAGACGTCAAAGTCGGAGAATAATAGATTGCACATTACGTCGTCAAGGACTACAGGGCTCGCTCACCGTATCAATAAATACGGCTCGCTCCACGCTTCATCCTTTCCTTGTATTGTACTAATCTATTGCTCTCCGAAGTCGCAAGAGTAAGAGAGTAATTGGTAGATGATGATTCAGCAACGCACGAGCTTGGGTGTAAGTGCAAGGAAGAAGTAAGGAGCGCAATGAAACGTACATGCAGGTACTTTGAATGAACACCGCAGCTTCTGACGCCGCAGTGCGCCAAGAGCCTGCCGGTATGGCCGGCTTTGCCGGGCAACAGGGTCGGGCGGCTAGTGGCGTTGCGCTTTTTGCGGCAGGGTGTTTTTGGGGAGTGCAGTATTATTTTGACCAAGTTCCAGGAGTTACCAAGACAACCGCTGGCTACGCCGGCGGGCACAAGAGCCACCCGACCTACGAGGATGTGCTATCGCACGCGACCGGTCACGCTGAAGCGGTGCGAGTAGAATTCGATCCGAGTAAAGTTAGCTACCAAACACTCTTGAAGCACTTTTTTAGGCTGCATGATCCAACGCAGCTTAACAGGCAGGGGCCGGATGTGGGTGATAATTACCGCTCGGCTATTTTTTATAGTGACAACGAACAAAAAGAACAGGCGCAGCAGATGATAAATGAATTAAACGAAAAAGAATACTCCGGCAAAGTAGTTACCCAACTGGAACCTGCTGGACAGTTCTGGCCCGCCGAAGAGTATCACCAAAAATTTACAGAAAAGACCGGCCGCGGCGCGTGTCACGTTGATTACGCGCCAGTTTAATCGGCGGCAAAAGTGCCAACGAGCGTAGCAGCGGCCACAACTTTACCGCTCATGGCTTGCTGCAACTGGGCGCGATTAGAGCCTGACTCCAAGCTTAAGGCTGCACTTAAAGCGTAAGCCTCAAATACGTATCGATGTGTGCCGGTGCCGGCGGGCGGGCAAGGTCCTGTGTAGCCAACCTCGTCCATGTCGTTCATTCCTTGCACGGCACCGACTGGAATACTGTTGGCGGCAATTGTTTCGGTCGATGTCGGGATGTCCCAAACTAGCCAATGAGTAAAGTCACCAACCGGCGCGTCCGGGTCGTGCATAATAAGTGCCAAGCATTGGGCCCCATCTGGAACATTCAGAAAATTCAATGGCGGGCTAACATTTTGACCCTTGCAGGTGTATTGAGGCGGAATAGGTGAGCCATCCCTAAATACCTGGCTGATAATTTGAAAGTCAGACTCAGGCGCTTCATTTTGTAAATCCATTAAATCTCTCCTAACCTTACATTAGCTATCTTAGACGGGCGC
This sequence comes from Candidatus Saccharimonadales bacterium, assembly GCA_035758565.1. NCBI lineage: Bacteria > Candidatus Saccharimonadota > Candidatus Saccharimonadia > Saccharimonadales (SeqCode) > Saccharimonadales bacterium (SeqCode). Next base: position 394,207 of record DASTXL010000001.1, on the reverse strand, counting down.
CCAGCATATAGTCAGTTAATTTTTACTCTGAATATTTGTAATCTTCCTCGAATGGTCCACCCAGCTTATCCACGTGCAGAATCCAGTGGCCGCTGGATTGGTCTAGTATTTTTGCTCGCTCTAGCTGTTTTATAAGCGCCGTTGTGGTCTCGCGGGTTACGCCGCAGAGGTCGGCGAACTCCTGATGGCTAATGCGTATCCGCAGGCGATAAGTATTTGGCCCGATCTTGTCGGCAAGCTTCATAACTAAATAAGGCAACAAAAACTCAATCTTATCGATGGCTTTTTTATTTTTCATAATTTCTAGTTGATTTATCACCGTTTGGTTAGAAGCGGCCAAGTAGTTAAGGTAGGTCTCCATCATAGTCGGATTGTTATCGACCCTTTCTTTTAGCTGGCTTACCTCCAAAGCTTCCAAAGTCGTCGGAGTAAGCGTCTGGTAAAAATGTTTGGTCCGGTACTTTTCCCAATCGAGGGTCACCGAAAAAGTTAGAGGAAAAATATCGCCGGGACTGAGGAGTAAAATGGTGCGCGTATCGCCAGAGTCTAAAATCGTATAGGCTTTGAGGTGGCCTTCTTTTACTAAATAGACTTGCGTTAGCAGATCGCCTTGATAATAAACTATCTGGTTTTTAGGAAACTTGCGGACACGGGCGCCACTAAATAATTTCTCTACGTTGATCTCGTACGGGGATTTTTTCATGGAAGCTCCAGTTAATTTTTATGATCATCATCGGAAATTAACTAGATTTAACCACTTAAAAGTGCGCTTGTTCTGTCGGTTTAATTACAAATCTATTTGCATTAAGCTCGACCAGTAGAGAATAAACGCAGTTGCAAGTTGCGCGGCCGGCTCAGGCGCGGCAAACGCTCGGTTCCGCGCTCGTAGCCTAATGCAGCGTGAGTTAATAAAAGCCCGCTACCAATCATAAAAATATAATCTAGCGGCTTTATATAACTAAACAAAGAATAATCTAGCGGGGCGATTACAATACCGGCTATACCGAAGCCTATCAACACGCAGCCGGCCGCGCAACTTGCAACGTGCCCGTATATTGTACGGAATTTGTTTCTAAAGACTAACTGTACCAAAATAGCGGCTAGCAATACTCTGCCGATAGCTACGGCTATGTTGCTCGAAATTAAAAAGAAATATGGATCATTTGGAATCACAGCACTAAGTACGTACATCAGCGCAACGGACGCACTGGTCAAAAGAGCGGTAACTTTTATAGTCATAAGAACTCCCCAAAACATTGTTGTTGCTCATACAAACCTTACTGTAGCCGACGACGCGTATGCGCACAGTAGGGGCTTTTACAAGACAGTAGCGAGCAAGTTAACAGCTCAGGCGTATAAAAAATTACAAAACAACATATTTAGCTATTAAGCACAAGTGCAATGACCAATGTTATTCTTATAGTGATGCAAATATCAGACGAAAAGTTCCAAGACTTAATTGCCGAGGCGGCGGAAGCCATCGCGCCAAAATATAAAGCACGTATGGGCAATGTTGCCATACTTTATGAAGACGAGCCGACGAGCGAGCAACGGGAAAAACTAGCGCTGCGCAATGATCAAACCTTGCTTGGTTTATATGAGGGAGTGCCGTTGCCGGCTCGTGGTGGCGCGACGAAAATACTGCCGGATAAAATAACTTTATTCAAAAAACCTCTTTTGAATGAAAGCGCCAACTTAAGCGAGCTGAACGAAAATATCCGCCACACTTTGTGGCACGAAGTCGCGCACTACTTTGGCCTAAATCACGAACGCATTCACGAACTCGAAAAGTAGGTTTCTTTTACAGGCTAGGGAAAAAGAGTAGCGCCGATTCGGCTCATAAAAGCCGAATCTGGATTTACTCCAGAAGGCGCGTTAAGGGAATACCGCTAGGTTTGTCCTCAGGAGGAGTTGTGTATAAGTGCGCTTTTGTTAGAAATCTAACTTGAAAATTTGCTGAAGCGGGCATATGATGAGCTTATTAACTAAGGAGGACATATGGATCTCTACAAAGCAAACAGGCAGGCTGTTGGCCATTTGGTTAACTTGTTTGTCGGTTTAACAGAGCTTTTGCTCTTGCTCCGCGTTGTCTTGAAGTTTTTCTTCACCAACGCTGGTGGCGGGTTCGTTCATTGGGCGTTTAGCACAACGGATACGCTTTTGGCGCCTTTCCGCGGTGTATTCCCAAACCCAACTCACACTCCAGGCAACTGGTATGTCGACTGGGTAGCCCTGTTCGCTATGGCAGTCTACGTAGCTGCTGGCTATCTTTTGGTTAGCCTGGCTGCCCGCTGGACTCCAAGCGGCCGCCGCTAATATCCATATATAAAACAAACAAAATACCGAGCCTAAAAAGAGCTCGGTATTTTTAATGGCCGCATATATTTGCATAAGCCTGTTAAACTATTAGTAATGGGGTACGAACGAAGCCAACCTTATAGGCAGCTAACGCCTTATGAGACACCCATTCTGGGTTTCTCACCAGAGCCGGCAAATGGTTCACCATATTTGCCAGAGCTGCTCTTCGCAAGGGAAAAAATATGAGAGAGAGATCTTTACCTTATAAGCCGGGGCAAACAGCGCCTTACCGGGTCAGCCGCAGCAAAATCGATCTTTTTTTGAATTGCCCGCGGTGTTTTTGGCTGGACGCCCGGCTGAAAATTAAGCGGCCAAGCAGCCCTCCTTTTCGCATCAATAGCGCTATAGACGAACTTTATAAAAAAGAGTTCGATGTCCATCGGGAAACACAAACCGCCCATCCGATTTGTGAAACATACGGCCTCAAGCTAGTTCCATTTAAGCACGAGAAAATGGATGAATGGCGCGATGCGTTACGCCGCGGAGTAACTTTTTTGCATGAGCCGACCAACTTATTGATTACTGGCGGTGTTGACGATATTTGGGTTGATCTGGAAACTGACGAGCTAGTAGTAGTTGATTATAAAGCCACAGCCAAAGCCGGTGAAGTAAGTCTGGATGCTGGTTGGCAAATTGGCTATAAACGCCAAATCGAAGTTTACCAATGGTTACTGCGCAGCAATGCTTTTAAGGTTAAAAATGTCGGCTATTTTCTTTACACCAATGCTCGGCTAGATGCCGACAAATTCGGCGATAAACTAGAGTTCAAGACCAAACTCTTAGACTATGAAGGCGACGACAGCTGGGTGGAGCAGACAATTTTCAAAATGAAAGAATGCCTGGACTCGGACGACATGCCAGAGGTAGGCAAAAATGTTATGGACCCGTCCAAACCTTGTGAATTTTGCGATTATGCTCGCAGTCGAACAATGCTTACTGTTGAAGCGCTGCAAAAGAAATCTGCCAAGCCCAAATCCGCTAAAAAAGTTGCTAGTAAGACCTAGCCTGCTTAAATAAGTCCATCATCTGGGTAGGCCCCAAGTCTCCCCAGACGTCGTTACAGTGAGCTACATCTTCCTTTGCCGGGTGAGTTTTCATGTAGAGCGTACGACCATCGGCTAGCTTTACGGTAGCTTGAGGATTGCCCTGGGCCTTATTTATGCTTACGTCGACCATCCCCTGCATGCAAGAGATGTCGCTAAAAGACAGAGGAACTATATTTACGGTAGTGTTGGAGTTTAAGGTGACTTCGCCCGGGACTTTATTGTAGGCTGGCATGTAATCGTAGACTATTTGTTTAGACTGTTCGTTATATGGCAGATATATCCTTAGATCAGGGAAGTAGAGCCTGTTGGTGGGAGCATCCACGCTAGGGCGCGTATAAATCCCAGAAACAGCGTTATGTATCATTTGACTAGTCTCAAATGTCATCTCTCTGCCTGGTTCGGGTTCATTAACCTGCGTCCACAATGCGTCAAGGCGGTCCACCACAATGGCTAGCACCAAAGACTGTCCAACCAGCACGGCTATCAAAATAACTACCCAGAGGTTTACGTGCTTTATTAATCTATCCACTTTATTATCCTTATGCTTACCCTTTAAGCCAGATTATAGGCCGATAAAACCAAAATGCAAAAAGTGCGTTAAAGAAGGTATAATTTAAAGCATGTTAGATATCCGTTTTATCCGAGAGAATCCCGAACTGGTGGCCGAAAAATCCAAGCAAAAAGGCTACGACGTTGATGTGCGCAAACTTTTGAGCGTCGATGAAAGTCGGCGCAAGCTGACAAGCGAAGTCGAGACCGTGCGGGCAGAGCGGAATGAATTAGCTGGCAAGCTAAAGTCTGGTAAGCCGAGCGACGAAGATATCAAGCGAGGCAAAGAGCTTAAAGAAAAACTAGCTCAGCTAGAAGACCAACTTGGGCCGGTTAATGAAGAGTTTCTCAAATTACTTAAAATGGTTCCCAACATGCCAGCCGACGATGTGCCGGTTGGCGCTAGTGAAGACGAAAATGTAGAGGTTAAAGTTTGGGGCAAAAAGCCCGAATTCGACTTTGAGCCCAAGGCCCACTACCAGATCGCCAAAGAGCGTGGCTGGTTGGATCAGGAAAGAGCGGCCAAAATTGCTGGCAGCCGCTTTGTGTATGTTAAGGGCGAGCTGGTTCGTCTGCAGTTTGCGTTAATGCAGTACGGTTTTGATGTTTTGACAAACGAAGAAACTCTAAAGCGAATCATCAAGGGCGCTGGTCTTAAAAATGTTTCGTCAAAACCATTCGTGCCGGTTTTACCCCCGGCGATGGCTCGGACCGAAGCCTTCGAGGCAACTGGCCGCCTAAATAAGCAGGAGCAGACCTATAAGATTGAAGACGAAGATTTATGGCTAAACGCCAGCGCTGAGCACACACTAGCGCCCATGTATTTGAACGAGATTTTGAGCGAGGCTGACTTGCCGCTGCGCTATGTTGGCTATACGACTGCGTTTCGGCGCGAGGCAGGCACGTATGGTAAAGACACCGAGGGCATGATGCGCCTGCATCAGTTCGACAAACTCGAAATGGAAAGCTTTACCACGCCAGAAGACTCTTTGAACGAGCACTTTTTCATGGTGGCCATAGAAGAATATTTGATGCAGCAGTTAGAACTTCCGTACCATCTGCTGAACAAATGCACGGCGGATATTGGCCGTCCGAACGCTCGCGGTATGGACCTTGAGGCATGGTTCCCATCCGAAGGCAAGTACCGCGAAACTCACACAGCAGACTACATTGGCGACTATCAATCACGCGGAATGAATACTCGCGTTCGTCGCAAAGACGGAGAGCTAGTAATCGCTCACAACAATGACGCTACGGCTTTTTCGCAGCGCCCGCTGCTGGCTATCCTAGAAAACTATCAAACCAAAGAAGGCAAAATAAAAGTTCCTAAAGTATTGCAGCCCTATATGGGCGGCCGAACTGAAATCTGATTGTTAGAGGTTAGATTTTGATTTGAGTTTAGGCTAAAATAATAAGGTTAACTTTTCTTGATTATAAGAGGGAGAGATTCTTGGCGCTTACTATAAATACAAAGGCTCTAAAACGTGTGCTTGGTGATCCGCAAGCCGCAACTATTAAGCGGCTAAAAAAGCGCGTTAATGAAATTAATGCGTTGTCGACAGAATACGAGAAGCTAACGGATGCCAAACTGAAGTCTAAGACTAAAGAGTTTAAAGAACGTATTGCCAAGGGCGAAAGCCTGGATAAACTTTTGCCAGAAGCATTCTCTGCCGTGCGTGAGGCCGCCAAGCGAACGCTCGGTCAATATCACTTTGATGTTCAATTGATTGGCGGCATGGTATTGCACGAAGGTAACGTGGCCGAAATGAAAACCGGTGAAGGTAAAACATTGGTGGCTACATTGCCGGTTTATTTGAACGCGCTAGAAGGCAAAGGTGCGCACGTGGTGACAGTTAACGATTATTTGGCCCAACGCGACGCCGGCTGGATGGGTCAGGTTTATGGCTTTTTGGGTTTAACTACCGGCGTGGTTATTCCGGATCAGTCCTATGTATATGATCCGACCTACGAAAACAAAGAGCACTTTGATGCCCGCATGCACCATCTTAGGCCAGCTACTCGCCAGGAAGCTTACGCTGCCGACATTACCTACGGTACAAACAACGAGTTTGGCTTTGATTATCTGCGCGATAATATGGTGCGCGAAGTTGATCAGCTGCGCCAACGCGACCTGCACTATGCCATCGTGGACGAAGTCGACTCCATTCTTATTGACGAAGCCCGTACGCCTTTGATCATTAGCGCGCCGGCTACCGCGAGTGGCGCGGCCTATGCTCAATTTGCCAAAGTTGTCCGCAGTCTTAAAGAAACCGAGCACTACGAAAAAGACGAGAAGCGCAAAAGCGTAGTTTTGACCGACGCCGGCATTGAACTGGTAGAAAAAATCCTTGGCATCAAAAATCTTTACGCCACTGAGAACCTGCGCACCATTTATCACTTAGAGCAAGCGCTCAAGGCCCAGGTTCTATTCCACCGAGATAAAGATTATGTGGTAACTACCGAGGGCGAGATTGTAATAGTCGACGACTTCACGGGTCGTCTTTTGCGTGGCCGGCGGTATAACGAAGGTTTGCACCAGGCCATTGAAGCTAAAGAAGGCGTTGAGGTCCAAGAAGAGTCCATGACGCTGGCCACTATTTCTTTCCAGAACTATTTCCGATTGTACGAAAAATTATCTGGTATGACCGGTACGGCCATGACCGAAAGCGAAGAGTTCCATCAAATCTACAAGCTAGATGTAGTAGAAATACCGCCGAACCGCCCGATTGCTCGCCAGGATTTGCCCGACCGTATATATAAGACAGAGTCCGGCAAGTTTAAGGCTATTGCCAAGGAAGTTAAAGCCTTGCACGAAAAGGGCCAGCCGGTTTTGCTCGGCACCGTGAGTATCGAAAAGAACGAGCACTTGAGCAGATTGCTCAAAAACGCCGGCGTACCGCACGAAACTTTGAACGCCAAAAACAACGAGAAAGAAGCAGCGATTGTCGCCAAAGCCGGTGAAAAGGGAGCGGTAACGCTGGCGACCAACATAGCCGGCCGCGGTACGGACATCGTGCTAGGCGAAGGCATTAAAGAACTTGGTGGTTTGTTCGTGCTTGGTACTGAACGTCACGAATCGCGCCGTATCGATAACCAGTTGCGCGGTCGTTCCGGACGCCAGGGTGATCCCGGCATGACACAGTTTTACGTTTCTTGCGAAGACGACCTAATGCGTATTTACGGCGGTGACCGCATTGCCAGCCTAATGGATCGGCTCAAAGTCGATGATGAAACGCCGATTGAAAGCCGCATGATTACCAAGAGCTTGGAAGGCGCCCAAAAGAAGGTAGAGGGCTTTAACTTTGACCAGCGCAAAAACGTCGTCCAGTACGATGACGTTATGAACCGTCATCGCCGAGCAATTTACGCTATGCGCCGCGAAGTTTTGCGCGCCGAAGACATCAGTCCTCGTATCAAAAAGTTGATTAACGAAGAAGTGGAGTGGCTGACTAACCACCCGGAATCAACTAGCGAGCTATATGAATCAATCCTAACCGAGACATTCCCGCTGGACGAAAAAACTCTGGATAAGCTGTTTGATACCGAAGCCGATAAATTCCAGACCGCTCTAGAAAAGGCCGCCGCCAAACAATATAAAGAGCAAGAAGAGAAGTTTACCCCGGAAGTTATGCGCAAAGTCGAGCGCGATGTGTTCTTACAGGTCTTAGACAATCTATGGATGCAGCACTTAGAAAACATGGACCACCTGCGCGAAGGTATTCACTGGATTAGCGTTGGTCAGCGCGACCCGCTAGTTGAGTATCGTCGTCAAGGCCAGCGTATTTTTGATGAAATGCAGGCAGCCTTGCGACATGAAATTGTTCGGGCTATCGCCCATGCGCAACCGATTGATGCCGAAGCTACTTTGACTAAGGCGGTAGAGACGGAGCTGACCCGCGCAGCTCGCGGTTCTGTTGATAATGCCAGCCAAATTCAAAAAGCCGAACAGTACGAAGAAAACGACTTTACGCCGCAGCGCGATGAACTTGCTAAGCAAGCTCACTTGCATAATACACGCAAAAAAGCCCGTAAAGCTGAGCGCCAACGCAAGAAGAAACCTGCGGCTAAAAAGAAAAAGCGTAAGTAGTTAATCTGGAAACGCTTATATAATGACAGAAATTCATTTTAAATTTTGCAGGAAAAGTAACAACGATTCGCCTTCGGGCGAATCCGAATTTACTTCGGAAGTTGCGACGAGGAACCCGTACGGGGTTCCTCATAAGCCGGAGGCGCCATGACTCATACCGCAATAGAAATCGAACTCGCTAACGGCGCCAAAGGACTGCTAGTAGACATCCCGGGTGCTACCGTTATGGACTTTGAGTTCAATTTCCGAGCAGGAGAATATTTAGTAGACCGCACCAAATGGGAAGTACCGCACCTGATGGAGCATGTGTTACTTGGCGCCAATAAATTTATTCCAAAGGCCCGGCTTTTTCAGGCCGAATTCGAAAAAAACGGGGCTGGCAACAATGCTAGCACCGGCTTTTACTATATAACTTACGAGGCCGAGTGTGCTGACTTTGAATGGCAGAGGATTTTAGAATTAATGCTCGTGGCTATTTCTAAACCTTTGTTTTTACGCGAAGAATACTTGGCTGAATACGGCAACGTAAAGGACGAACTTGTTAGCCGTTCTAACAATCATTTTCGCACTTTAAGCCTGACAGCCCGTGAAGCTCACGGCTTGCTGGCCATGACCGACCGCGAGCGTCTCAAAATGATGAAGAACGTAAAGCTCAAAGATTTGCAGGAACACTACGAGCGAACTCACACCACCAAAAATATGCGGTTTGTAATTGCCGGCAACTTAAAGGGTCGAGCGGCGGCCATTAAACGCATGCTAGAAGGCGTTGATTTGCCTAAAGGTCGCAACCAGTTTGATCTGCCAGTTGAAACACCAAAGAACCTTAATCAACCGGTTTTTGTTGCCAGGCCATCTGTTAAGAATGTTTATTTTGACTTAGACACCTTTGCTATGAAGCGATTTGATGACGCCGATATGGACGCCCTCGAGTTGGTCAATGGCATGTTAACCGGCACGCTTTACTCCCGAATCTTAGGCGAAGCCCGCGAACGAGGATTGGTCTACAACATGGGTTCCGGTGTGGAAGTTATGCGCAGTGCCACCGAATGGTGGTTTAGCGCCCAGGTTATTGCTCGCAACGCCCCGGCGCTTTTTGAAATTATAGTACGCGAACTTAAACGGGTGCGTGAAGGCGATATTAGCAGCGAAGACCTAGATGCCGCTAAGCAATATTGGTTGGGTCGCCATCAGCGCAGTGCTCAAACAGTCGGCGGGACAATGTCTGGCTACACTGGTCGTTACTATTTTGACGGTATTTTAAATGATTACAACGCTATTCCAGAAAGAATCAAAGCTGTCACTAAAGACAGGATTGTTGAAGCTACTAGCCAAATGTTTGGTGATAGCATTGGCGGTCTGGCAGTGTTGGGCGGCGGCAGCCGCAGCCGTGAGCTGACCGAACGACTCAACGAAATAGTTCGGCCACTTTGGGAAAAATCTGGAGCCTAAAAAATGAAGCCATCACCAGAGCTTATTGAACTCCGCGACGAAATAGCCGCGACAATGCAGCGGCTAAATCTTGACCAAGCAGCTAATGAATTAAGCCAGTTGCAAGAGCAAATGAAGTCTGCAGATTTTTGGCAGGATCCTAAAAAAGCTGCCGACGTTGCTCAGAGGGAGGCAAAATTGCGAGCTCGCGTAGAGACCTGGCATGGTTTGCTGGCTTTAGCGAACGACCTTATAGAACTAACATTGGTTGCCGACCCAGCTATGCGGGCAGAAATAGACGACCAAGCAGAAAAAATCAGTAAACGCCTGGAAGAACTTAAACAAGAGCTGAGATTTAACGGACCTTACGACGAGCGAGACGTAATAATCTCTATTTACGCAGGAGCGGGTGGCACCGACGCCCAAGACTGGGCGCAAATGCTACTTAGAATGTATACGCGCTGGGCGGAATCGAACGGCTGCCGGGCGGAAATGATCGATCAGTCAGCGGGCGAAGAAGCCGGCATTAAAAGTGCTACTTTCAAAATTATCGGCGGCGATTATCTCTATGGTCGTTTAAAAGAAGAGCAGGGAGTTCATCGTCTGGTACGCCAGAGTCCCTTTAATTCGGCGGCCTCCAGAGAGACCAGCTTTGCCAAGGTTGACGTTCTGCCATTGATCGATCAGCCGGGCGAAGTTGAAATAGATGATAAAGACCTGAAGATCGATGTATTCAGAGCCGGCGGCCATGGCGGTCAATCAGTAAATACTACTGATTCTGCAGTACGCGTAACTCATTTGCCAACCGGCATTACAGTATCAATTCAAAATGAGCGTTCGCAGCTACAAAATAAAGAAACGGCTCTAGCTATCCTGCGTTCGCGTCTGGTGGCGCTCCAGCAAGAACAGCACGCTAAAGATTTGAGTGAGATCAAAGGGCCAAATCAATCGGCGGAATGGGGTAATCAAATTCGCAGCTACGTACTGCATCCGTATAAACAGGTGAAGGATTTGCGCAGCGGTTACGAAACATCCGACGCCGAAAAAATTTTAGACGGCAATCTCAATCCGCTCATCAACGCCGCGTTAGAAAAACGCTAGCGGTTTTAGTCGACAACTAGAGCGTCTGCTATACTTAGTACGTGATTTTACTAGATAGGGTGAGCAAATCTTATAGTCGCCGAGGGCAAGCGCTAGAGCGCATTTCTCTCCATGTTGAGCCTAAAGAATTCGTGATTATCGTCGGCCCTAGCGGCGCGGGCAAATCAACCCTTTTTAAATTATTAACCCGCGAAGAAAAACCAACCAGCGGCAAAATTATTGTTGGCGGTATCGATTACGACAAGTTAAAAGACAAGGACGTACCACTGCTGCGTCGTAAAATTGGGGTAGTGTTCCAGGATTTTAAACTCCTACTAAATAAGACAGTTTATGAAAATGTAGCTTTTGCGCTAGAAATCGCCGGCATTCCGAATAACGAAATTAAATTTACCGTGCCAAAAGTCCTAGACATTGTTGGCTTAAAGGATAAGGGCAACAATTATCCAATGGAGCTATCGGGAGGCGAGCGTCAGCGGGTAGCCATTGCCCGGGCAATTGTACGTCAGCCCAAAATTTTGATCGCCGATGAGCCAACAGGCAATCTTGACCCCAAGCACGCCTGGGATGTTATTAAAGTTCTAGAAAAGGTTAACAAGTTTGGTACAACCGTGCTTTTGACCACTCACAACCAAGAGATTGTGAACGCGCTAAAGCGCCGGGTGGTAACCATTAAAGATGGCAAAATTGTATCCGACAAAGCCGTAGGGCAATATAAAGCATCATGAGCTACATCTGCTTCACTGCACAAGCAGGCTGTAGCTCAAAGGGAAAAGATAGATGAAGTGGGATAGAAAATTCATAACCTTCGAACGCATCGTTAAAAACGGTTTTATTTCTTTTGGCCGCAATATTTGGCTGGCTATCGCCGCGATTGCCATGATGACCATTACGCTGACGATTTTGCTATTCGCGATTGTTTCTAACGCTACTTTTAATCACACGGTTAGCGACCTGACCCAGCACATTGACGTCTCTATGTATTTGAAAGACAGCGTTACTACCAGCCAGCGGGAGCAGCTTATGAAACAGATCAGCGGTCTTGATAACGTCGCTTCGGTGAGTTTTGTGACTAAAGAGCAGGCTTTAAAGAACTACGAGGAGGCTAACGCTGGTAATAAAGACCTGCTAACAGCTATCAGCGAAACAGACAACCCGCTGCCAGCCAGCCTGGATATCAAACCCAAAGACCCCAATCAGCTGCAATCTATCAAAGACTTCTTAGATAGGCCGGAGGTCCAGGCTATGCAGTCGGATCCAACCAGCTATAGCGGCGACCGCAAAGCGGCTATCGACAATATTACTAAAGCTACGCACTTCTTCCAGCAAGCAGGCATAGTCGGGATCATTGTGTTTATATTTATCTCGATGCTGATTATTTTCAACACAATCCGCATGGCTATCTTTAACCGCCGCGACGAACTCGTAATTATGCGCTTGTTGGGCGCCAGCACCAGCTTTATTCGCGGGCCGTTCATTGTAGAGACTATGCTTTACGGGGCGGTGGCTGCCCTAATCTCGTTTATTTTCTGCTGGTCACTGTTCCACATTGCAAGCACAACCCTGCAGGCTAGCAGTTTGGGCCTCTTAAAAATCGACTATTCTAACAGTTTTTTCACCAGTCATTTCCTAGTAATCTTGCTTGGGCAAATTGCGATTGGTATACTGATTGGTGCCGCATCTTCCTATACAGCGACCCGGCGGTACCTAAGGCTGAATCGATAAGAGCAGCTTTTTTGAACCAGATAATAAACATTCGATAACAACTTAAATTAAGAGGGCAAGACGACTGTCGGATTATTCGAGGTCTGCGGTTGACATAAGGATATAGGGGGCATATCATTAAAGCGTTAGCACTAAAAACAAAAAGTTCGATGCTAAAACAAAAAATAAAACAACTAGAAACATTTAATAGATTCAGCCTGGCTATCGTGGCCGGTGTTATTTTGGCTGGCGCCACGCTAGGTGCTGGCTATGTTAAGGCCGATCAGTACGATCAGCAGATTCAGGCGTTGCAACAGCAAAACGCTGCTAATCAGGAACAATCCAACCAGCTGGCCTTGCAGGCTAATAGCTATCAGGATGCCATTAATAAGCTCCAGACCCAAATCGATACCTTGCAGCAGGCAATTGTTGCCAACCAGAATAAAAGCGATGAGCTAAAGCAGCAGATTGCCCAAGCTCAGGCTCAGCTTGCCCAAGAAAGAAAAACCCTGGGCGAGAACATTAAAGCCATGTATCTTGAGGGAAATGTCTCTACATTAGAGATGCTGGCTAGCAGCAAAGACATCAGCCAATATGTTAATAAGCAAACTTACCGCAACTCGGTCGAAGATAAAGTAAAAACTACCGTCGATCAAATTGCCGCACTGCAGGTTAAGCTTCAACAACAACAGCAGTCGTTGGACGGCGCTATTAAAGCGCAGCAAGTTCAGCGGCAGCAGTTAGACCAGGCCGAATCACAGCAAAGTCAAATGCTGGCGTTTACCGAGGGGCAAAAAGCTGCCTATGACCAGCAAATTTCGTCTAATAACTCCCAAATTCAAAAACTCCGCCAAGAGCAGATAGCTGCCAACTTAGCCGGCAGCAGCGGTATATCGTACGGCGGCGCCTGTGGCGGTGGTTATCCGGGATATTTATGTAACGCTCCGCAAGATTCCATCATTGACAGCTGGGGAATGTATAACCGCGAATGTGTTAGCTACACAGCCTGGAAAGAGGCTGCTACTGGCCACTACGTGCCTTACGGCTTAGGCAATGCTGGCGACTGGATCTACAACGTACCATCAAGCTGGGTAAGCACGACGCCTCAAATTGGCGATGTAGCCATCCGCCCGGCCAATCCGAGCCTAGTCTTCTTTAATGGTGAACAAGATGTCGGCCACGCCATGTATGTTGAAAGCATCAACGGCGACGGCACTATCGCCGTTAGCCAATACAACGCGAACTTAAATGGCCAATACAGTTACGTAGCTAGCAAATCAACTTCCGGACTATACTTCATCCATTTCCCGTCCAACTAGGCTGATATAATAGATCTAGCAACTAAAAATTAAGAGGGGGAGTTCTTGGAAAGTTCTGCCGGCCATGTGCCTCACAATAGACAAAAATCGTCGCTAAAAAGAATGATCAGTACGTTGACTCTAGTAGTAATATTCTTCTTTGCTGGCGTGGCTGTCGGCCGCGGCGACATACACCTCAATGGCTTGAGTGTTAAAGCGGCCAGCGCTAATAACCAACTGAACTTTTCTTCGGTTGATCAAGTCTACAGTCTGTTGCAGAAAGACTTTGACGGCAATTTAGACACGACCAAGCTCATAGACGGTGCCAAACAAGGGCTGGTGGCCGCCACCGGCGATCCTTATACAGAGTACTTTAACCCGACTGACGCTAAAACTTTCAACGATCAACTATCCGGCAGCATTACCGGTATTGGTGCCGAGATAGGCTCGGATGCTAGCGGTAATATCCAGGTTGTTTCACCAATTTCCGGCTATCCGGCAGAAAAGGCCGGCTTAAAACCTAAGGATCTAATCGCGGGTATTAATGGTCAAAGCACTTCTGGTATGAGTGTTGACGCCGCTGTTTCCAAGATTCGCGGCAAAGAAGGCACCCAGGTGAAGTTGACGATTGTGCGCGGCAATGGCAATCCTTTTGACGTTACAATTACCCGACAGAAAATTACTGTGCCAAGTGTTACCTGGAACGAAGATAAAGACAACATTGGCTATATGAAGATCAATCAGTTCACCGATGATACAGTCGGTTTAGCTCAAAAAGCAGCTAATGAATTTAAGGCCAAGGGCGTAAAGGGCGTAATTCTTGATCTGCGTGGCAATCCTGGCGGCTATTTAACAGATGCGGTAAATGTTTCCAGCCTCTGGCTTGATCAAGGCAAAACTGTAGTGAGCGAGCGCCGCGGCAGTACAGTCATGGATACCGAAACAGCCACCGGCAATAATCCGCTTAAAGGTCTGCCAACAGTGGTGCTGATTGATGGCGGTAGCGCCAGCGCCAGCGAAATTACAGCCGGAGCCTTGCATGATAACGGCGCAGCAACCCTGGTTGGCGAAAAGAGCTTTGGCAAGGGCAGTGTTCAGCAGGTCATTAGCCTGTCAGACGGTTCGGAGCTTAAGGTGACTGTAGCCCATTGGTATACGCCCAACGGCAAGAACATCAACAAGCAGGGAATTACTCCAGATAAATCAGTCAGTATTTCCGATAATGACATCAAAAACGGCCAGGATCCTCAAAAAGACGCCGCCTACCAAGTGGTCGAATCCAAATTGTGACCCTCCGGAAGAGCAGCCCGACAAAATGTGAACCATTTTGCCGGCGCGATGAGAAACTGCGAAGCGGTGTCTCATAAGGCGAAGCGCAAGCGGAGCCGCAAGTACGGCCAGGACCCTCAAAAAGACGCCGCCTACCAAATAATGGAATCCAAGTTGTAGAAATTTGCGCCCTAAGCTGTTTTTAAGATACACTGGGCTTAAATTCAGGAGGATATGCGTGGCGGCGAGATCTGGCCAGACAAAGTATGTGTTTGTGACTGGCGGCGTTCTTTCGGGCGTCGGCAAGGGTATCACCGCCGCCTCCATTGGCACCATCCTAAAAGCCCGCGGGCTATCTGTGAACATCCAGAAGTGCGATCCGTATCTTAATTTTGATGCCGGTACGCTTAATCCGGCAGAGCATGGCGAATGCTTTGTGACCCGCGATGGGGCAGAGACCGACCTTGACCTCGGACATTACGAACGTTTCCTAGACACAGAGCTGACACAATCCAGTTCGCTGATGAGCGGCAGGATTTTTAGCGAGGTTATAGCTGGCGAGCGCGCCGGCAAATATCTTGGTAAGACCGTGCAGATGATACCGCATGTTACTAACCACATTCAGGACACCATCGCCAAAACAGGCAAAGGTTTTGACGTGCACATCGTGGAAATTGGTGGAACCGTTGGAGACTATGAATCAATAGGTTTCATAGAGGCCATCAGGGAAATGTCGCAAAGAGTTGGCCCGGAGAATTGCCTGTTTGTGCACGTCGTTTACATCCCGTTCCTAGGCACCAGTGGTGAATTCAAGACCAAACCGGCTCAGAATGCTGTTCGCGAACTGCGGGGCCTTGGAATTGTGCCGGATGTGCTGGTGGCCCGGTCTGAAGCCAAACCGCCTAAATCCGTACTATCAAAACTTAGTTTATTCAGCGGCGTAGACCAAGACTCTATCGCCCTAATGCCCAACGCCAAAACTATCTACGAGGTCCCATTGTCTTTAGAAGACGCCGGAATTGGCGACGTTATCGTAGAGAGTTTGGGGCTTAGAGCACGCAAGGCAGAACTCGCCGAGTGGCGGCAAGTTGTACGTCATGCTTTGACCGATTACAAGAAATCGGTCCGAATAGGCGTGATTGCTAAGTATATAGACAATCAAGATACCTATATGTCGGTTTTTGAAGCTTTGAGGGCAGCAGCCTGGGCCAACGAAGTTAATATAGAAATTTTGTGGCTCAAAGCCGAGACTCTCAAAACCGATAAAAAAGAAAGAGAATTACTCGACACTCTGGATGGTATTTTGGTACCTGGCGGCTTTGGTGAACGGGGCTTAGAAGGCAAGATTATGGCGGCCCAATACGCTCTTAATAATAAGATTCCATATCTTGGCCTGTGCTTGGGGTTGCAAATGGCGGTTATAGCCGCCGCCCGCAACGCCGGCCTCCAAGAAGCGACTACTGTGGAGTTAAAGCCGGACAGCAAATACAAACTCATTGATTATATGGCCGACCAGGCCGGCAAAAAGAACACCGGCGGCAGTATGCGCTTGGGCGATTATGCTTGTAAAATTGAACCGCAGAGTCTGGCCCGCAAAACTTACGGGTTGAGCGAAATAGTCGAAAGGCACCGCCACCGCTGCGAATGTAATAATGAATATCGCGATAGTTACGAGAGCTGGGGAATCCGTGCCAGTGGCTTGAGCCCCGATGGTCACTTGGTAGAAATTATCGAAGCTATCGACCACCCTTACTTTATAGCTACCCAGGCTCATCCAGAATTCCGCAGCCGCCCGAACCGCCCGCACCCGTTGTTCGCCGGCCTGATTCGTGCGGCTCTCAAAAAATAGAAAATGCTCAACTAATGAGCATTTTCTAAAGTTCAAGAACAGCTTTTATTCGACAGTAACTTCGGTGCGAGGTTTGCTGGCACCGCTAAAAGTTTTAATTCGGCGAGTCTTAAAGGCTACTACGCCGTCTTTTGCGGCATGAATAGTAAAGTTGCGTGATAAAAACGTGCCCTTACCGGCGCGCTTGGTCATGCCGACCTGGCGAACAATAACATCGCCGGCCTTAACTTTTTGGCCGCCAAACACCTTGACACCCAGGCGCTGGCCGGGGCTATCGTGGACGTTTTTGCTGGAACCACCAGCTTTGACATGACTCATTCTAAAACCTCTTGCCAGCCAGCCCGCTTTCCAGCAGAGCTGGAAACTCTGCTGGCTTCTTGGCGCATCGCGGCGTCAGTAACGCTCTATCGCTCGCTTGCCGTACCTTAGTACGTTTCGCTCGCTCCTCGCTACTTCCTTGCGCTGCATCCAAGCAAGAAGGCTTTAGAACTGGCTTGTTAAATTACTTCTTTTCTAAAATTATTAACTGGCGGGCGACCACTTGGTCTTCACGAAAGTAAATTAAATCTTCATGTGCCGCAGTAGATAAATCCAAATAATTGTAACCCATATCTGTTAAATGGTCAATAAGCGGCAGACGCAAAAACTGCGCCGCACCAGACTGCCGTCCGGCAGAGCCGGCCGCTCCGCTGGTGCTCTTGGCAAATCGCTGCGTTGTCGACTCCGCTGCTCCTTCACCGTATTTTGTATACGTCTCAGCCCGCTGCTCGCCGCTGCCTTGCGCTTCACTCAAGCGCAACTTTTGCAGAATATCGTTGTCTATGCGCCAAGCTGGCACGGCCAGACACATTCGCTGGCCGCTTTTCAACTGACCGGCAATATTAGCTAGAAATTTTTTGGTTATAGTATTGGTGTCGGAAATTATTTGCTTTAAGTCTGTTTGTGATGGCAGCTTGGCTAGTGGCCGCCCCAAGAAAATCTCGCTAGCCACAACCGAAAATCCGGGCCAGGAATAGTTGGTGGCGTCGCCAACTTCTACCGTGGCCTGGGTTTCAATTTTAGGCTCGCGCTCAACCAGCCAAGCCAAATTTTGTTTGGTGAAATCAACCATTCTTGGCTCTAGATCGGTGCCCATCACGCTGTAACCCATCAGCATGGCTTCTTGCAAGATCACGCCAGTACCGCAGAATGGGTCAAGAATTCTTACTTTTGGACGGTCTTCGGTGGAATTTAGTCTTTGCTCGATTTGTCCGGTGGCTAAATTAACAATAATTTGGGCTAATTTGGGCGGCAGCATGCCGACTCGGGCGTCTCGCTTAGGTCGGTTTTGGTCGCGGGCGGCGTAGGTCTCAATATCTTGAATAAACAAAGTTTGGGCGATTAAGGTCTGCTCGCCGTGGCGCACGAGCAAAAGTTCCCAGGCGCCGCGTCGAGTTAAGCCGTTGTGCAATACCTGAGCGCTGTTTAAATCCAATGTTTTGTTTGGCACTACACGCACTGGCCGGCCGCTGGCCCTGATTTGCTTTTTAAGTCCCAGGTTAAGCTTGTTGATGTCGTTTGGTTTAGCGCTAAGCCCGTAAACGCTGATGCCGAGCGTGAATTTGCCAGGTTCGGCAGATTTTAAATGTTCTGGCACGCTATCGCGCAAATAGGCGGCGACCTTGGGCCAATTGGTATAGGGAAGAGTCGCTAAAATGCGAGCCGTCTTAACAGTGCCACCCAGGCGCTTAAAATTAATCTCTTCGCCCGGCAAATCTAGCAAGGCGAACTTGCCAGCATATTTAACGTGATCGGCTCCAAATAAACTTTCCAGTTCGGCCGCACCAAGTTTGGGTTGGCGCCCCAAAACACACAAACTTTTAGCTTCAAAATCTTTCATCATTATTATTGTATGTCAAAAGATGGCTTAAGAAGAACGGTAAGCGGGCTGTTTTTGCCCAGATCGTCCAATAATGAGATAATTAGCCCCATAAGATGAACCAGAAAAATCAGGCCGGTCGTGTTAACTGGCGAACAATTCTAACTGTTGCAACCTTCTTGGCTTTGGCTGTTCTTATATATGGCTTACGCAAAGATATTGGCGCCGTTATTAAAAACTTAGGCAAAGTTAATACTTTGGCGCTTTTGCTTATACTCCCGTTCGAGGCCTGGAATTACGATGCCTACGCTCGTTTTTACCAGAATATATTCAGGACTCTAGGCGAGAAGGTTCGTTACTGGCCGATGTACCGGTTGAACCTCGAACTTAATTTTATTAATCATATTTTGCCCAGCGGCGGAGTGAGCGGCATTAGCTACTTTAACGTGCGGATGCGATCGTTCCAGGTCAGCGGCGCCAAAGCCAGCTTGAGTCAAGTCATGAAGCTATTCTTGCTTTATTCGAGTTTTCAACCACTATTGATCCTTGGCATTATACTTTTGGCGGCTCGTGGGCACGCTAGCAATCTGGTGATCATGGTAGCTACCGCACTAATTACCTTGCTGGTAATTGGCAGTTTGATTGTCGTTTATATTATCGAAGACCGCTCGCGCATTAACTCATCGTTAACATTTATAACGCGTTTACTAAATAGGATTATAAATCTTGTTAGGCGCAAGCATCCCGAGACTATTAAAATCGACAGAGCTCAAGAAACATTTATTGAACTGCATGAAAACTACCAACTTTTAAAGAGCCAGTGGCGCGATCTTAAAAAACCATTTTTATTCATGTTGATTGCCAACGTTACCGAAGTTGCGGCGATCTACAGCGTTTATATAGCTTTTGGCCAGTTGGTCAACGTGGGCGCAGTAATACTGGCTTATGCTGTGGCTAACTTTGCTGGGTTGATTAGCGTTTTGCCGGCGGGCATAGGAATTTACGAAGGTTTAATGACGGCTGTTTTGGCTGCTACCGGCATTCCGGCGGACGTATCGATTCCAGTAACCATCATGTATCGGGTCTTGAATATGATAATTCAGCTAACGCCAGGCTACATACTTTACCAGCGGTCGGTGAACCACGGCTTAAGTAAGGTTGAATAATGCAAGGTGTTATTTTAACGCCCACTGATTTTGTGGCGCTGGTTAATCAAACCTTGGAGTTTGCCTATCCCGCGGTGGCGATCGAGGGTGAGCTTTGTAATTTTAGAGTGGCAAAAAACCGGTGGGTTTATTTCGCACTCAAGGACGACGTAAGCGTGGTGCAGTTTTTTGGCACGGTGTATCAGCTGCCTGGACCACTAGAAGATGGCCTGTCAATAAGAGTGCTGGGTAGTCCGCGCTTGCACGCCAAGTTCGGCTTCAGTGTTAATGTCATCAGTATGGCGCCCGTTGGCGAGGGCTCTATTAAAAAAACGGCTGATCTGCTGGCGGCCAAACTTGCCGCCGAAGGCTTGTTTGCGCTAGAGCGCAAACGCCCTTTGCTCAGAGCTCCCGAAACTATTGGTCTTATAACGGCAGGAAACTCAGCGGCTTATGCCGATTTTATAAAAATTATGGGTGAGCGCTGGGGAGGGGTAGAAATTTTGTTTGCTGATGTTTACGTTCAGGGCGACCAAGCGCCGTTGCAGATAGTAAAAGCTATCGAGCACATGAATCAGCGGGCTAAACCGCCGGAAGTTTTAGTGATTACGCGCGGTGGCGGTAGTGCCGAGGATTTGGCAGCCTTTAACGACGAACGAGTGGTTCGCTCTGTGGCGGCCAGCCGCATCCCGGTAGTTGTGGCGATTGGTCATGAGGTTGACGAAAGCTTGGCAGAGCTAGCTGCCGACCAGCGAGCCAGCACTCCAAGTAACGCCGCTCAAATCGTAGTGCCGGATCGCGGCCACGAACTAGCCAATCTAGGAATTAAGCGCACCGGACTTTACGGCGAACTATTAGATATGTATGACGCACAGGTCAGCAAAGTGCAGCAAAACAGGGAAGTCCTAGCCGCCAAAATCCTGAATGTGCTAGATATAGAGGACGAGCGTTTGACCACTAGCCGGCGGCTAGCCGCACTCTTTAATCCAGAGGCTGCCTTACGCCGCGGCTACGCAATTGTGCGCAAACAGGGCCGGATAGTCACCAAAAAGTCGCAGCTTAAAGTCAGCGATGAGCTAGAAGTGGGTTTATCTGATGGTAAAATTAAGGTGAATGTTAAGGAAAAATAATGGCCGACAAACCAACTAAAACTTACCGACAAATGAACGAAGAGCTGGCCGAGATTCTTGCCTGGTTTGAAAGTGAGCAAGTAGATTTGGATCAAGCGGTAGCTAAATACGAACAGGCTATGAAGCTGCTTGCTTCCATGGAAGATTATCTAAAAACGGCTGAAAACAAAATCAAAAAAATCGCCACGAAGTTCGAATGATAGCTTTGGCTCTAATCCTAACAATCCTTTTAATAGTTTTTGGAACGATTGTTATGGTCGGCTTTGGAATAGTAGTCTTTTTTGGCGCTCCGTATTTACCAACTTTGCAGTCTCAGCGCCAGACAGCTCTTAAATTGCTCGACCTCAAACCTGGCCAAACTCTGTACGACTTAGGCTGCGGCGACGGGCGGATGCTAAAGACGGCCGCTCAAGCTGGTCTGTACGCCGTAGGCTACGAACTTAACCCGGTGCTAGTGGCGGTTGCCAAAATAATAAACTGGCCTTATCGCAAGCAAGTCAGGGTGGTCTGGGGCAATTACTGGTCAACTGATATTTCTAAGGCCGACGGTATATTTATTTTTCTGCTCGATAAGTACATGACTAAGTTTGATAAAAAGGTCAAAAACCTAAACAAACCTATTAAAGTTGCCAGCTACACCTTTGAAATACCGGGCAAAGAACCCGTTAAAAAACAGAATGCCGTCTTTTTATATTCTTACGAGCCAATTGCTTCGAGCAAATAAATCATTTACCATAAGGGGTATGAATCCGCAGACACCGTACGCCCAACCGCCAGCGCCTATGGGACCGATGCTGCCCAGGCAGTCTAAAAAGCCTCTTATGTTTGCGATTGTTTTTGGTTTGCTGTTTGTAGCCGCGGCAGTTTTTGGCTATTGGGCTTTTAGCGGCCGCCAGGATTATAAAAATAATTCCGATAAAAAAGTAGCCGATGCTGTGGCTGCTGCCGAAAAGTCACAAGCCGCTCAGCTCCAAACTCAATTTACTCAGCAGAGCAAACAGCCATATAAGACCTATACCGGCTCAGCCACCTACGGCAGCATTAACTTTAATTATCCCAAGAACTGGAGTGCCTACGTAGACGAAACTGGCAGCGGCCAGCCGATCGAGGGTTATTTTTACCCAAACCAAGTTCCTGGCATCAATGGTGGCACGGCCTTTGCCCTTAGAGTAGAGTTGGTTAACACCGACTATTCTAGCGTGATTAGCAACTTCCAAGGTAAAGTCCAGCAAGGCCAAGTACGAGCTTCTGCCTATACTCCTCCTAAGATGAACGGTGTAGCCAACACCCAGATAGGTACGCGTTTTGATGGCGCAATCAGTCAAGACTCTCAGGGCAACAACCAAAATGGATCTATGGTGGTGCTAAAAGTACGCGACAAAACCTTGCAAATATATACCGAGTCCAATGACTACCTTAGCGACTTTAATAACACTATTCTGGCTAGCCTAAGCTATAAACCTTAAGCTTAAAATCCTAGGTGAGTTTTACAACTAAGACTTAATTATGGCTTAACGCCGGGTTATAATTTTTCGTATAGTTCTAACAAGAGAAGGGTACGTGAAAAGGCAGCTTCACCGTCGTTCGGACAGTCTCGCGCGGCACCATGCGCTATTGGTGGCTTTAAGTGAAGATTTGGCCTTGCCGCTCGTTCAAATAAAAACCGGTCTAGAACTTATGCAGGACGCTAATTTTGCCAAGCCGTTGGCTCGCCAGCAAACTCGCGCTATGAATTTAAGCGTAGAAGCTGGTTTTCAACTCATAGAAGCCTACCGCTTGTTATTGGCCAGTGATCAGTTAGTGAGTTTTGATTTTCAACCCGTATCTATAGGCGCGGTTCTAGAGGAAGTCGCACACGGCTTGACACCTTTTGCCCAAGAATATTCCACCAAGCTTGAGGTAGATATTCAGGGCCGCTTGACCCCTGTATTGGTTCATCAGCCAAGTCTTACCGCCGCTATGCAAGCCCTGGGCTTTAGTCTTATCAGGGCCCAAGCGGCTCAGTCCGAAAGGGCAGAGTATAGACTCATCTTAGGCGCTCACCGAACAGTAGATAATGTGATTGCTGCCGGAGCATTTAGCGATGTGCAGGGTCTGAGTGATAGATCATTGCGAGCTGCTCATTCGCTAGTCGGACAGGCCCGGCAACCTTTGCCGTCGGTACCGCCTGGAACTGCCAGCGGTATTTTAGTTGCAGATATGTTGTGCGCCAATCTGTGGCAGCCGCTAAGGTCGGCCGCTCATAAAAGTCTTGGCGGCCTAGCTACCACCTTGCCGACATCTAAGCAACTACAGTTTGTATGACCCATGTTTTGATAGTGGAGGCTGACCGCCTGCTTGGCAACAACATTGCCGCGGCTTTTACACTACGCGGACATAGCGCTACATTTACGCCCGACGCCCAAGCCGCTATCAATGCCGCCGACGCTAAGACTCCGGATGTAATTATTCTGGACCTAATGCTGGCAGGCCGTTCGGGTATTGAATTTTTGTACGAACTAAGAAGTTATCCAGATTGGCAAACTCTGCCGGTGATTGTTTATAGCAACCTTGCGCCGGCCAATTTAATTCTGGAATGCGACATCAGTCAGCTAGGTATTGAGCAAGTATTTCATAAACCCACCACCAAAATTAGTGATCTGGTCGCTGAGGTCGAGAGGCTAGCTGCTAAAAGCAAGGTTTAACTATGCAGCAACGCTCCACTCAAGCGATTATTTTAAGTCGTACCAACTTTGGTGAGGCTGATCGTATTATCACTTTCCTGACACCGGACCAGGGTAAAATAAGTGGTCTAGTTAAAGGCGTGCGCAAAAGCAAAAGTAAGCTAGCCGGCGGCATAGAACTTTTTAGCGTTAGCGACATAACTTTTATACCCGGGCGCGGCGAAACTAGCACAATTATTTCTACGCGCTTGGTTCGACATTATGGCAACATTGTTAAAAATTTGGAGCGAACAAACGCGGGCTACGAACTCATAAAGTTGCTGAACAAATCAACCGAAGACAACCCAGAAAGCGAGTATTTTCACTTACTAGATGAAGCTTTCGCTGCGCTTGATGATCAAACTATCAGCTTGCCGCTCATATATGTTTGGTTTTGCTCGCAACTCTTAAAATTGGCCGGCCATGCGCCGAATTTAAAAACTGATCTCGAAGGCTATCGCCTGGAAGCAGATAAAAAGTACGACTTTAACTTTGACGCTATGAGTTTCCAGCCTAGCCGGGCCGGAAGTTCAAGTTTTGGTGCCGACCAAATTAAAGTTCTAAGATTGTTGTTTGCGGGGGGTCGCCCAACTCAACTAGCTCAAGTTAAAGATATTGAATCAATTGCCGTCCAACTGCAAACTTTAATTAAGCCAATGCTACAAGCGCAGAGCATTGCAATTATTTAGCATAAGTGTTTTAAGTGTAAAATATATCACCAGAAGATAGTAATTTGGGTCGCGGAATCCTCGTGCGCTCGGTGGTAGTATACGAGCATTAAGGAGGGGGCCCATCAGTGAACACTAGCCGGCATACTATTTCTAATCA
This sequence comes from Candidatus Saccharimonadales bacterium, assembly GCA_035758565.1. Lineage (NCBI taxonomy): Bacteria > Candidatus Saccharimonadota > Candidatus Saccharimonadia > Saccharimonadales (SeqCode) > Saccharimonadales bacterium (SeqCode). The sequence goes on along the minus strand of DASTXL010000001.1, from coordinate 369,858 downwards.
ACCCGAACTCGTCAGTATGTTCCTGCGGCATCAAAACCTGAGCAATAACGACCAAAAGCCTCGTAGACGCCCGTATTATTACGCGGCGTTTTTGCTTGCCGTTTTGGCAGGGCTGACCGCTGGTGGGTTAAATGCCTTTAGCGGAGCGGAACCGCCGCCCACTTCCAACGGCTCGAACGCTAACAGCCCAGCCGACATTCAGCCAATGGCAGCTAGCGAAATTACTTCTCAGACTCCGGCAACCAACATTGAAAGCGATGTCTCCACATCATCAAACAGTCAAGGTGGCGCCAGCGGGTCCGTGAGCGTGAACGGTCAAACATATAGCGTTAGCGGTAACGGACAATTAAACAAAAACATTAAAAGCGACAATACCAATACCCAGTTGAATATTTCCGTTCATAGCGATGACTCCGGTGGATCAAGCAGTAGCTCTGTGCATGTAGAAAGTAACACGACAACGGAGGGTCTATAGAGTAGCTTAATTAACTTCCTGAGCATTTAATTACCGGTCATCGGCAAGAAAACTTCTTGGCGGTGCCGGGTAATTAAACCCGAAATTTCATCAACTAATAATTAATAGAAAGGAGCAGTGTATGCATAAGCTAATAAGGCTAGCGACGGCAGCCGTGGTGAGCGCCACTCTCACAACGGGTGTTGCTGCTGCGCAGAGCACCATTAGTACAACTGGCCCGAACTCATGGAATTGGGTTCATTCGTCAAATAGAAATCATGTGAGTGTCGATAACGACAACCACGTAAGCGTACACAACAACAATCACCAAGCAGCCTATACAGGCACGGCCGTGGTATCGAACAGCACTAACGCTGGCGATGCGACTACCGGCGATGCATCAAACGACAACACTTTTGATGCCACCGTTAACGTAGATAATTCCGGGTCTGGCGCCTGGGTGGCCGGTATGTCGACTGTCGGTTCGGGTGGAGACTCTGGTGGTTCAATTGACACCACAGGTCCCAATTCACACAACGCAATTGACACACAGAATTCAAACAGTGTCCGCGTAGACAATGACAACAATGTTTACGTGCACAACGACAATACGCAGTGCGCCACTAGCGGCGATGCTACTGTCACCAACACTACCAACGGCGGCTCAGCCACTACTGGTAATGCCTCAAACACAAATTCTTCAACTTTTGACCTAAGCGTTAGCAACTAATTTTAGAAGCTAAAGCCTCAAAAGCGGTATGAAAAAAGGAGAGCCTTTTGCCCCAAGGCTCTCCCTCAAGTTAATTCTTAACTCTAGATTGGACTACCTGATGATTAGAAGACTTTTGATAAACGGAACAATTAGCTTACTAATGATTTTTGTCTTTCCGCTTAATTCAATGGCGGCAGACCAGTCCACTTCGGGAGCAGACTCTAGTGTTGCAGGCACAGCCCAGGCGCCTGCTACCGATAACTTGACCGACCAGTCGCAAACTACTAATAACTCATCAACCGACAACCAGTCCAACCAGCCGGTGGGCTCCATTCCCCAAGGACCTACTGGGCCCGACGCCAATACCTATACTTATAATCAAAGCACTGGTCTTTGGGAAAACCAATATTACACCTGGGACCCAACAACTGGCAAGTCTACTCCCAAAAATCCGCCGACCTATAGCTATAATCCAGCAACTGGCATGTGGGATACCACGCAATGGGTTTACGATCCGTTGGCAGGCAAATATGTGCCAAATGTTATCTCGTCTAGCCCAATGGCTCCGGACGGAATGAGTGCGCCGGTGGCCGCGGCCGCAACCGCTTTAGCCAGCAATACGGGTGCTGGCTCCAACAATACGACGAACAGCTCAACTACGAACAATGGCTACTTCGGTAATTTTTATAACGCCGCTATTAGCAATCAGGTTAATTCTAACGCTGTTAGTGGCAACGCGTTGGTGGTCAACAACACCGTAGCTGGCAGTGCGCTGAGTGGCAACGCGCTTGATGTTAGCAATATCATAAATATGCTGCAGTCGCAGTGGAACTTACAGTCTGCGGCCAATTTGCTGACTTTCACCGACAATATTAACGGCGATGTTACCGGCGACATAACAATTAATCTAACTCCAGCCGCAAACACTGGACCATTGTCTACAAATACATCAAATTCTCAGACGGATAATAATCTGACCATCAACAACAAAGGCAGCGGATTAATTACCAACGATATAAATATTGGTGCCACCAGCGGCAGCGCCACGGTAGCTAATAACACTAACGCTGGCAGTGCGCTGAGTGGCAACGCAAATGCTGTAGCCAATGTAGTTAACGTACTTAATACGGCAATCAGCGCCGGCCAATCCTTCCTAGGGGTTGTTAACATTAACGGTAATCTAAACGGTGATATTCTGCTGCCGCCAGACTTTGTTAATCAATTAATTGCCAGCGGTGCACCTAGTTCAACCATTAATCTTTCGCAAATTAAGAATAACAACGTAGTTGCTGACAGCACCGGTACGCAGACTATAAATAATAATGTAAACCTCACGGCAGCTAGCGGCAGCGCTACGGTAGCGAACAACACTAATGCCGGTAATGCCACCAGCGGCAACGCCTCAACGAACTTGACGATATTTAATCTAACCGGCAACCAAGTGATTGCCAAAAACAGCTTGCTGGTATTTGTTAATGTGCTTGGCCAGTGGGTGGGCTTGATCATGAACGCGCCGGCTGGTAGCACAACGGCTGCTTTATGCGGCGGGACTTGTCAAACATCAACCATTACGAGTAGTAACGTTACACTAACATCAGACAGTCACAACACGATCAATAATAACCTTAGCGTTAGCTCAAAATCTGGCGACGCGGTCGTAGCCAATAACACTAACGCTGGCAGCGCCACCACGGGCAACGCCACAGCCAGTGCCAATCTTATAAATATGAGCGGCGACAATTTTTCACTGTCCGACTGGTTCGGAATCTTGTTCATTAACGTTCTAGGAACATGGCACGGCAGCTTTGGTATTAACACCGATGCCGGAAACTTGCCGGCTGGCAGTGGAGGTGGCGAGGCGCTTGGTTTTAACTCGGGCTTCCATGCGCCGGCGAGCAGCGGCAGTTCTGCAAAAGTCTTTGTCTTTGGTTTTATCCCAAATCAGGATGGGGGTTTTAGTGCCGCGGATTATGGCGCAACTACTTCGAACTCGGGCAATGATTCGTCTAGTCAAAATAATCATAAAACCACACCCCAAGTTTTGGGAGCTTCTACCGACAACCCCAACCCGCCAACTCCCACATCCGGCAGTGGTGATGGAAGTATCAGTTGGGTCATACCAGCCGTTGGACTTGGAGTATTTGGTTTAAGCTTCGCAGTTGGCTACATAGAAGAACTAAGCAACAAGTTCAGCGTAGCTTTCTTGTCGTACAAGCTTCGCCGCCATTAGGCCGGTATCACCTTGACTTTCATAAAAAAATTAGCAGCCGCTCTTAAAAAAACGGTTGCTAATTTTACGGCCCAATAGATGGTAATTACCAAAAAGGGGATATAAATAACTGGAGTGATTAAAATCATTCGAATTTTTTGGACAAGACTCAAATTGTGTGCGGCTGTAATTGCTAAAAGCATAAAACCGCACAGACTAGCCCAAATGACGCCGGCCAAAAAAGCAAAGTGAAATCTAATAGCGATGTAGGTTATATAAGTTAGTGTGATCGGCAAGAATACGGCAACGACTGCGTAATAATTTAAAATAATTTTCTCAAGAATAAGATTCTTTTTTGTGTTAGGCAATAAACTTCTGGCTTGTAGAGATTGTTGAACAGCCACTGTCTTGTAGTCTTTGTAGACCCCAGTAAGACTCAAGCCATCGAACTTCTGTTGAGCTGCAGGTGCCGTGCTGTGCTGTCCTAGGACGTCCGCTGCGCTAGTAGCTATTACCAACCCGCTAGCGGCTGCCAAGCAAGAAATTATTTCGACATCAAGGCCAATCCGCAAGATATCCATTACTGCACTACCTTGTCGAAGTTAAATTTATACATTTGTCGCCACTCAAATAAGCTTCCGCTACATGTTTGCACAGTCATCATCGGCGGGCCGCTGTCGCTTCGTTTCAATATAGAAGTATCATTCGGTGAAAGAGCAACCGTGGATTGATAAATATAAGAAAATATATGCCCATTGTTGGTGTATACCAGTGCCTGGGCGCCTGGCTGAATGTATTGTAGATTCCAAAAAACATAATGGTTATTGTGACCATAAATAAAAGTGTCGCCATTTTGGTTATTGGCTGGCGGCGTAATAACTGCATACTGCGCGTCATAGCCGCTGAGCGTCCAGCTGTCGGTAGCTTTGTCGTAAGTACCTGGGTCTACGGGAAGATCAACAGAAATTGTTGAAATAACAATTCTTACCGGAATTCCGGATATCGGCGCGATTTTTGGCACGCTGGCAATATGCTGAAATTGCTTTGCGGACTCAACTTGTGCCAGGGAATAGGGGGCCGGTCTAAAGACCAGCCACCCAAAAATCGCGGTCACAGCATAGATAGCCGCGAGGCTAAGACAGAACCTTAGCCGGCGACTATAATTAGCTGCTGCAAATTGCTTAAACTTTTGTTTTTGCGCCATAAGCCGATGCGCCTAGACGTACGGCAGCCGCTAAAGTGCCTAAAACGGCCGCGACTATGCCAGTCATTGCTACTGGATTGCTTCCGGTTTCGGGCAGGGAGCCGACTCCGGCGCCCGAGCCTCCGCCAGCCGCGAGGGTACTAGCGGCACCTCCACCACCACCTGTGCCAGGCGTAGTTCCGCCGCCTCCACCACCACCTGTGCCAGGCGTAGACGAAGTGCCACAGTTGCTGTTGGTGCTCACGTGCGTGCTGTTAGAATTGCTAGCCGAACCAGAAGAGGCTCCTCCGCCGTTGGTGTTATTGCTAGATGTTGAATTGCCAGAAGACGAACTCTGGTTATTTTTGTTGTTTACATTGGTATTATTGTTGCACTTGCTAGTTGCGCTATTGTTGTTTGAGGTGCTTATTTTATTAGTGGATCCAGGGCCGGTATTACTTATGCTGGCGGCCATACTAACGCCTGCCATCATAAATAAGCTCGCGACCGTGGCCACGATAAATCTAGAGATTCTTTTCATGGCGACATCCTCCTTGAATTGTCGGCTTGTCCCCAAAAGTCGGTATAAGACAATTAAGCCATAAAGCAAGCGATCTGTAAGTTAGATTTATCACACCTGTTTGTTATGCTTAGTATCGATGACTAATATCTTAGATATTTATAAAAAATACAAAATAACCCCTATGTTACAGCTACATCAGTTACGGGTAGCAGCAGTGGCTTCTCAGGTCTGCGACAGTCTAACCGTTAAAATAGATAAGCAGTCAATAATCACCGCTTGCTTGCTGCACGATATGGGCAATGTTTTAAAGTTTGACTTCAGCTATCCAGCGCAATATTTCGAGCCGGAGGGAGTAGAATATTGGCAAAGCGTTCAGGAAGAATTCCGGCAAAAGTATGGCGACAGTGAACACGAAGCCAGTCTGAGCATTGCCAGAGAGTTAGGGGTCTCCGACAAAGTGCTCCATTGTATAGCCTCAGTAGGTTTTTCCTTCGCTCCCCAAACGGCCAAAGATCCAGAATTCGAAGCTAAAATTTGTGATAACGCAGACATGCGTGTCAGTCCAAGCAGCGTAGTTTCTATCGAGCAGAGATTAGAAGACGGTTATAAAAGATACAGGAACCGGCCGGATCGCTGGATGCCGGAAGAGCGCAGGGAAGAGCTCGTCAAAGCTTGTTATGAAATCCAGGATCAGATATTCGCCCACAGCCGCATTAAGCCGGCCGACATAACCAACGAGACTATCGTGCCCATCATCGAACACCTCAAGTCTTACGAAATTTAAAGCTAAGCTATATAATCTGTAACTAATGAGTCCCGTTAGAGCCGGCTTTACATATGTTTACGTATTGCGTAGCTTGAAGGACGGAACTATGTATACGGGCTGTACGACCGACTTACGAAAACGCTTAACTCAACATAACTCCGGTGACTCAACTTATTCAAAAAAACATACACCTTATGAACTGATATACTATGAAGCGTGTATGAATATAAGCGATGCTTATGCTAGAGAGAAGTATTTAAAGACAGGAATGGGAAAGCGTTATATCAAAAACAGGATTAAGCGTTTTCTGGCTCTAACGGGATGAGTGAAGTTAAATTAGACGATATTGTTTCTTTGTGCAAGCGCCGCGGTTTTATATATCAGGGTAGTGAAGTTTATGGCGGTCTGGCCGGTACGTGGGATTACGGCCCGCTCGGCGTAGAGCTCAAAAAAAACATAATGAGCCTGTGGTGGAAGACTTTTGTAGAAAGTCGCGACGATATGCTTGGGGTTGATGCCGCCATTCTTATGAACCAAAAAGTTTGGCAGGCCAGCGGCCACACCGAAACTTTCACGGATCCTTTAACTGAATGTATGAATTGCCATTCTCGTTTCCGCGCAGACAAAATAGATACGAGCAAACCATGTCCGACTTGCGGCAAAACAGGAGCATTTAGCGAACCAGAACAATTTAATATGATGTTTAAAACGATCGTTGGGCCTAAGTACTCCAGTTGGGATAGAAAAAAGTCCGGCGGCCTTGAAGCTCACATAGTTTTTAAGAATGAAAAAGGCAAGCCGGAAAAAGAATTTAACCTCAAAGACTCTTTTAATGAATTGGGCGGATTCATGTTTTATGATTCGGCTGACGTTAGTTACCTCCGACCCGAAACTGCGCAGGGTATCTTTACCAATTTCAAAAATATCGTTGATAGTTTTTATCCGGACATGCCATTCGGTATAGCCCAGCAAGGCAAAGCTTTTCGTAACGAAATTTCTCCGCGTGATTTTATTTTCCGCGACCGTGAACTGGAACAAATGGAAATTGAATATTTCGTACACCCCGATAAGTGGGAAGAAGCTTTTGAAATGTGGCGGGTGCAAATGCATGACTGGTGCAAACTGCTCGGTCTGCCGGCTGAATCTATCCACGAGCTGGAAGTCCCAGAAGAGGATCGTGCCCATTACAGCAAGCGCACTATAGACTTTGAATTCGACTTTCCAATTGGCAAGGAAGAACTTTACGGCCTGGCCTACCGCACTGATTTTGACCTGCAGAATATTCAAAAACATTCTGGCAAAAGCATGGAATACCGGCCAAAGGACGGCAGCGAGTCATTTGTGCCGCACGTAATCGAACCAACTTTTGGCGTCGAGCGAACCATCATGGCTGTGCTTACTGCCGCTTATGATGAAGACGAACAGGGCGGAGAAAGACGAACTGTTTTGAGGCTTCCGGCACATTTGGCGCCCGTCAAAGCAGCCGTTTTGCCGCTTGTTAAAAACAAGCCGGAACTGACCGCCAAAGCCCAAGAAGTCTATAAGAATCTAAAGAAGGAAATTGGGAACGTAATGTGGGTTGATAGCGGCAACATCGGTAAAAACTACCGCCGCATGGACGAAATAGGCACGCCATACTGCGTCACCATCGACTTCCAAACCTTAGAAGACGATACTGTGACCGTCCGCAACCGTGACACCACCGAACAAAATCGAGTAACAATCAATGAGCTCGCAGCCACAGTGGTCTGAATTCTTTGATCGTGTCATTGACGGTTATTTATTGTTGGACCTTGAAGCCATGGATCGAATATCGATGGAAGGTTATGGTAACTGTGGTTATCCTATGCTCCTCACAATATTTAGTGGAGCCGATCTTCTTGGCGGCCTAAGCTCGCCGAAGTGGTCAGACGACCCACGGAAACAGAAAAAATATTTTAAGCATTTCCTTAAAGAATATATGGGCTACGGCGACGAAAACTTAATACAAGAGCTGAGAGAATCGGTAAGGAATAGATTGGCGCATTCTTTTCTAACAGATAACCATGTCATGGTCTACAAGAAACAGCTTAGTCAAGCTATTGAAAGAAGAGACAATTTATTAAATATCGATGCATCCAAACTATTTCAAGAATTCAAGACTGCTGTATCTCGATTGAAAGCGGAGTTGAACGAAGACCAGGCACTAAGCCGAATCTTTGAAAACAACCTCATAAGTATGCAGGAAACATATGTCAGGAATAACATAAAGATTCAGTTTAACGAACCTATTGATGTCTCCCTATCGGCAATGTTAATGCCTCCATCTGGCACAGGTCGAACTAGCGGAGCTAGTCATGGTTTTCAGCTAAAGAAGCCGCTACAAGTAATTAGAACGGACAATAAGAAGGGTCGAGGTCGTAAATAATAAACTCGGCGAATTCATCGATAAGTATTGGTAGGAGTAAAATAAAACCATGAAGCGGGCGATTATTTTACACGGACGGCCGGCTAAAAAAGATTATTACGGCGATAAATGGCCCAGCGAATCCAACAGCCATTGGTTGCCGTGGTTGCAGAAGCAATTCATGCGCCGTGATGTCTGAGCCCAAACTCCTGAAATATTCCAACCCTACGCGCCAACCTACCAAAAGTGGGCAACAGAAATCGAAAGATTCCATCCCGATGAAGAAACAGTCCTTGTCGGCCACAGCTGCGGCGGCGGAATGATTGTGCAGTGGCTCAGCAAAAATCCGCAGGCCAAAGTCGGCAAAGTTGTGCTGGTTGCGCCGTGGATAGATCTAGAAAAAGACGACTGGCCGGCCTTTGACTTTACTCTTGACCCAGATATTGCCAAGCGCACCCACGGTCTAACAATCTTTCATTCAACAGATGATGTAGAAGAAATCCAAACGTCGGTCAAATATCTAACCGATAACCTCAATGACTTTAAATACGTAGAATTCGAAGGTCGCGGGCATTTCACGCACAAATACATGCCGGACGACACGTTCCCAGAACTGCTCAAAGAATGCCTGGCGGAGTAGAATAAAAATATGAGAAGAGAGCAATATTCGCCGGAAGTCATAGCCCAGGCTGCTTTAGGGGTTGCAGAAGATCCAAAGACAGGCAATTCGACACTTGCCAACCGGGTGCGAGAAGTAATCGCTGCTGGAGAAGATCCGTTCCACTTAGTGTTTCGGGCCACCAAAAATGGCCGGGCAATATTAGAGCTGGCAGAGCTAATCAGGCGTCAACAATCCAACGGCCACATTCGGGTAAAGTAATGGGCGAACAGCCAGCAAACCCCGAAAGTCCAAAAGAGCAATTTCTTCAAGAAATTGTAGCTATCTTAGGGCAACTGCGCGAACTAGGTGTTGATTTCGAAGAGTCAGACGTCGAGCACCTGGCAGCTATGGAAGAAGACGAACTGGAAAATTACGTCTACGTAGCTTTGCTTGAGGCCGGTGTGGACAATCCAGAAGGAGTTATGATCGGGACGGGAATAGTCGAAGCTTTTAGAAAATACAACCAAGCCGAAATAGCCGAACGAACCGGCCATTACCTGGTTGATGAAGTCGATGAGCTTGATCGTCAGCGCGGCACTGGTTCATATCCGCGCAAAAAGGAGTAAAATACTTTAAATAATGAAAAATGTGTTCCGCCTGCAGGGCGAAGATTGGGTTACGAGCCCATATAAGAGGAATTTTGATATAGCGCTAACGTTGGGTGTTTCTCCCGTGGCCATTCCCGTGGGCTTAACGGCGCTGGCTCTTACCAGAATACTGGATGGAGATGACACGATCTTCAGGCAAACTCGCTACGGAGACGGCAGGACCGAAGGTTTTATGGTCAGAAAAATCACCAGTATGCGCGAAACCTCAGAAAGTAACGGTATTCGCGTTCCCACGCCTTTTGGCGCAATAATGCGGCCTGTGGCAGTTGACGAAATACCGCAACTAATAAATGTTTTAGAGGGCACAATGTCGCTAGTTGGGCCGCGGGCGCAAACAGCGCATGTTCGGGCCAACATGCAAGCGGCCCTAGACCGCAATACCTATGATGAGTGGCTTAACGCCGTTGAACTTTCTCGTCCCGGCGGGTTTTCTTCGTTTGGCATAAATATTCGCCAACCCGAAACCGAAAGAGGATTTATAACTAAAGCCAGAATGGATATAGTCGACTTCAATAACGCCAGCCTTAAGCACGACGTAGCCATAATTAGGCGGGCAGCTAGAACGGCTATTGGTGTATTAACTCCTGATTTAAGGCGCCCAGCCGAGGCGTCAACCGCCCTATCAGAAATTGCCCTTCAACCCGGAGTAGAATAAGTTCGCGGGTGCTATAGGCTAAAGGACTAAGTTTATCCACACTACACCTAAGTTTAGGTGTTCGCCCAGCGTTATAAAATTAATACGTGTCTAGCACGCCAGACAGTCCAAAGAGCATAGTTTACCGGCTTGACGAAGCTCTAATTAGTGATGGCAACATTCCGTACCCTGGCATAGATATTTTTGTTCCGTTGGTCTCAACCTATACGCCAAACCTCGGAGTGGTATCAATGCAGCCGCCGGAACAAACAGCCCAGCTTTTGATCCGGGCTGGCCTAGGCCAATGGTTTAAAAAAGTAAGGTCGCGCCAGTCCGCCGAAACAGAAATCGACCTATACGCCGCAATAGCCACAGACCTGGGCGTGAGCCCAAATAACTCTATCGTCGTTGATACATCTCCTATTGGCATCTTTGCCGCCAGGCGGCTTGGTTATTATTCAATTGGCTTAGTGGTTGATAAGTTCAAAATCCGGCCAGGCGAACTCATAGAAGCAGGGGCTCACTGTGTAGCCGCTGATCATTTAGCAGTAAGCGGATATATAGACGACGTAATGGGCATTAAACCGATAACCAAAGAGAGTAAAATAGAAGCTATAGAAGAGGGAGGCGCACTATGTTAGACAATGCAGAAGTTATGGCTATGGTACCGGTCAAAGATATAAAAGAAGCCGAAAAATTTTATAGTGAAACCTTGAGCTTAAAAAAGGTTGATGAGAATCCTGGCGGCATTAGTTACCAATGCGGAGCTACAAAGTTATTTGTTTATCCAACGCCAACGGCCGGAACGGCCAAGTCAACTGTAGCAACTTGGGAAGTTAGCGACATTAAATCCGTGTGCGACGAGTTGCAAGCAAAAGGTCTAGAATTTGAGCGCTACGATTATCCAGGCGCCACCCACGAAGGAGTAGTGCACATTTGGGAAGGCGCCAAAGCCGCCTGGTTCCGTGACCCGTCAGGCAACATCCTCGGCCTCAGCCAGATGTAGCGTACAATAAAAATATGAAAAAGAAAGTCAGAGACCTCAAGGGCAAAGAACTAGATGCCTGGCAAAGAGATTATCCGCGGCGCGAGGCTCTGCGCGAAGTAATTGAGCAGCGGTTAAAAGAGGCCAGCAATTTAAACGCGTTAGATGCCATTATTAGCTCGGCGCTTGCAGATGAGGCAGAGCCGGTTTTTGGCAGCGAGATTTTAAGTGAAGAGTACGAACGGGCCCATATAGCCGAAAGAGATAATGACGGAGCCAATCTTGGCGCAAATGTCCATGTCGTGAATCTGGATGAGATCGCTACGCCAGAGCAAATCGAAGACTGGGGAAACGCTTTTAGGATTCACCCGATGATTCGCGAAAGCTATCTAGAGCAGATACGCGAGGGCCAGCGACGAATGATGCTAGCCACAGACGAAGATGGCGAACCAGCAGGCAGGATTAGCTTAATTGTTAACGGCCCAAGGGTAACGAAAATCGACGCCAACGAGGAATCACCAGAATTTGAGGGCAAGCCGAGTGAAGTGGACGTAGTAGAAACTCTCGGCGGCTCATTACCGTGGATTGAAGATCTAGCCGTCATGGAAGGTTATAGGCGTAGCGGCATCGGTCAAAGGTTAATGAAAGAAGTCGAGCAAGAGATTCTCCGCGACAAGAAATTGCCGGACATAGTGGCGCTGGCTGTTAGGCCAGACAACGCCAAGGCTATTTCTATGTACGAAAAGCTGGGTTACAATCGCCGGCTTATCAACGGTCACGAAACTTTTGTTGCACACATCCAGGCCATGCCATCACACGAAGTTCTTCTAATGGTCAAAGGTTTAAAAAAGAAAGAAAAGTAGATGTCTGCAGACATAAAAATTAGACTTGCCAAGACCGAAGATTTGAAAGTTATCCAAGACTTGAATCACGAGCTATTTTTATCTGACTCTCAATATCAAGATGGCTATAATCTCAACTGGCCGTACGAACAGGCCGGTGAGGATTATTTTAAGGGCGTGATAGCCGGAGAATTAGGTGTTTGTTTCGTGGCCGAGGCGGATCAAGAAGTCGTAGGCTATCTAGCTGGCTGCTTGCGTAAGCCCCACGCAGCGTTCAAAACCAAGCGTGCCGAGCTCGAAAACATGTATGTTAAAGAGACTATGCGCAGTCAGGGAATAGGCGGCAGGCTGGCACAAACATTCTTGGATTGGTGCAAAAGTAAAGGCGCCGAGCATGTTATTGTTGGCACTTTGGCCGGCAACGATCGGGCTGTTAAATTTTATAAAGCCCATGGCTTTGATGAGTTCGAGATAATTTTGAGAGCAAAAATCTAATTAAATGATTACAATGCGCTCGCTCAAGTGCGGCGTATAATCATTTGCTGAAAGGAGCGAGTTTATGAAAATTACCAAATATACCCAGAGCTGCGCGGTAATCGAGGATTCTGGTGCCCGCGTGCTTATAGATATTTATGCCGCAGACAAAGACAGACTCGGCGAAATCGATCGGGTTGACGCTGTACTTTATACCCACGAACACGGTGATCATTTTGATGCCGACATGGCCAAAAATTTTGCCGAACAGGGAGTTCCTGTTTATGCCAATGCCTCAACCGCCAAGCAAGTCGACGGCAAGGTTAATGTTGTCGAAGACGGCCAGGAATTCAGTGTTGGTGATATGAAAGTTAAGGCATTAGAGTTGCCGCACTGCTTAATGGTAGACGGCAGTACCAGTGTGCAAAACACCGGTTTTTTGCTTAATGACCGCGCTTTCCATCCTGGCGACGGGATTAACTTAGAAGGCCTGAAGGCCGAGATTTTATTAACGCCAATTGCCGGGCCGGATATCTCGCCAAAAGATGCCTGCGACTTTGCTCGCCAGGTCGGCGCCAAAGAGTCTATTCCAATTCATTACGATATGATGAGCGCCAAGCCGGACTTTTACGCCAACATGGCAATTAGGTACAATATGCCATTCCGTGGCCACGCATTAGCCCACGGCGAGACTATTGAGCTATAATTAGACCAAATGAGAAGAAAAAGAAAAGGCAACTACGCCTTTATCGATAGCCAGAACCTGAATGTCAGTGTCCAGAACTACGGCTGGAAGATGAACTGGCGCAAGTTCCGCGAATTTTTGAGCGAGCGTTACGGCGTAACTAATGCTTATATGTTTATTGGCTACGTACCAGAGAACGAAGACCTTTACGAAAAAATGCACGACGCCGGTTACGCCGTCGTGCTCAAGCCGACCTTCGACATGACCAAACCGCGCGAAGAAAATAATGAGCCTAAAAACGAACCGGACAAAAAGGTCAAAGGCAATGTAGATGCCGATCTTGTGCTTTGGGCCATGAAAGAAATGAACAACTACGACAAGGCTGTGATTGTCAGTGGCGACGGCGACTTCTTCAGTTTGGTGGAGTTCTTAGTTGGCCGCAACAAACTCCTTAAGATTCTGACCCCCACAGGGCAATATTCCAGTCTTTACCATCAGTTCCAAGATTATGTTGAGCGAGTAGACGAGCACCGCCGCGAACTCGCGTATTACGACAAAAAAAGAGTTCCTGCCAGAAAATAATTTGCTCATGCTTGCAATAAAGCACAGATAGTACCAAGCTATTTCTTATGGAATATAATTTTCGGGAGTCAAGGGACGAATGGTACGACGACCTCGGAGAACGATGTCTTTCTGAAGAAGAAGTCATCGATTTTCAAGAATGCACCGTAATGCCAGTAGTTGATTACCTTTGCGGTGGCACGGATTTTCTGCAAGTAGCTCAACCGCCATTCGATTTGCAAACATGGTCTTTGAGGCTTGGCGACATGTTCTATGAGTTTAGAATCGGCAAGTCACAAGACGATACGTCCGACGACCCGGAAGATTTTGCTGTTTTTATAGATATGACCGTTAGTCGAGCACGGAACGACTTAACCGAACAGATAGTAGAGGCCAGAAACCGAGAAGTCGAAGAGCGTATAAGATCCATGGCAGAGAAAGATCAAGCCAAACCCCAGCCCGACGAAGTGGACTTCGATGAGGAAGACGACGATGAACCCGACGTGCAAATAGGGATTTGGGACGGAGCGGTTGCCTGGGAGACAAGAAGGTATTACTTCAATCCTTTTGACTTTTCCGACATGCAAGTAGAAGCTTGCTTTGAACTATTGGACGAAGACCACGACTGCGTATGGTCATCTGATTCTGTCACATACGGGATAGGAGACAGCGACGAGCACACTCCTTATTATTCGGACAGTATCCATAGACAATTTTCTCAATCTATAACACCTAAGGATATTAGATTAATTAAAAAGAGTTTCGCCCGATTAGGCGTACATCCGATACTCCTTGGTTAGAAATCCAACAGCCAACCCCAAGCTCCCTCGCTTAATATTAAAAAGATGAAATTAAACACAGGCACACAAATACCGGACATTGGGTTTGGCACGTGGCAAATAGAAGACGGCGAGGCGGTGATTGATGCCGTCAGCCGGGCCATCGATCTGGGCTATCGGCTAATTGATACCGCTAAGATTTACGATAATGAGAAGGGTGTTGGCAGGGCGATTGATGGCAGCGACATACCGCGCGATGAACTATTCGTAACTACCAAGCTTTGGAACGGCGATCAGGGCTACGGGACTGCGCTTGATGCTTTCGACCAAAGCCTTGACCGGCTGGCGCTGGACTTCATTGATTTATACCTTATCCATTGGCCGGGCCGAGACTCCAAAAAACGCCTGGATTCCTGGCGGGCTTTGAGCGAAATCTATGGATCGGGTAGGGCAAGGGCGGTTGGCGTATCTAATTTCGGAGTGAAGCATCTGGAAGAAATTCTAAAAAATTCCAAGCTGACGCCCGCGGTTAATCAAATAGAACTTCACCCTTTTATATATGAACAGCAAAGGCCAGTTTTGGACTTTTGCAAACAGCAGGGAATTGTGGTTGAAGCCTATAGCCCGCTAGCCAGGGGCGGAGTCAATCACCCAACGCTAAGTAAAATCGCCGATATATACCATAAGTCTCCGGCTCAAATTATGCTTCGCTGGGCAACTCAACAAGGCACGGTGCCGCTGCCCAAGTCAGAAACACCCAGACGCATCAAAGAAAATATCCAGATTTTTGACTTTGAACTATCCGATAAAGATATGCAGCAAATCAACAATCTAAGTAACTAAAAAAGCTCGCTATCTTTCTGGATTAAGCTGTTTGCTACAATAGGCTTATGATTAAGTCTAAAATAAGGGAAAAAGAGCAGCCCGAGCGGCGGATTTATTCCGCGCCCGGCGCGATGAGGAAAAACCGTAGGTTTGTCCTCATAAGGCTTTAGCCGCTAGTATGCCCGAAGATACTAAGGCAGAATTCCCAAAAACATTTATGTGGGGCGCCAGTACGGCCAGCCACCAAGTAGAGGGTGGCACGCAGAATCAATGGACTATCTGGGAAAAAACTCATGCCGAGCGGTTAGCTAAAAACGCCCATAAAACCTTAGGCTGGTTGCCCAACTGGGAAAAGATCAAAAAACAAGCAGAGAGTCCTGGCAACTACATTAGCGGCAAGGGCGTCGATCACTTCAACCGGTATAAAGAAGATTTCGATTTGGCCAAAAAACTTAACCTTAACGCCTTGCGTTTTGGTATTGAGTGGTCCAGGCTGGAACCCGAAGAAGGCGTTTGGGACGAGCAGGCCATAGAGCACTACCGTAATTACATAGAAGAGATGCGCAAACGCAAGATCGAGCCCATTATGAATATTTGGCACTGGACCATGCCGGTTTGGTTTGCCGATAAGGGCGGTTTTGCCAAGAGAGAAAATATTAAATACTTTGAGCGCTTTGTCCAGAGGGTTGGCAGCGAGTATGCTCACCACTTAAAGTATGTGATCACCATCAACGAACCCAACGTCTATGCCAGTTTTAGCTATCAACTGGGCTTATGGCCGCCGCAGCAAAAAAGCCCGGTAGCTATGTTCAGAGTCTTTTATAATCTTGCCTGGGCACATCGCAAGGCATACAGAATTCTTAAAAACATAAAACCAGAATTACAGGTTGGCGTGGCCGCCCAGCTGGGTAATATTCAAGCTAGGGATCCTCATGATTTTAGTGACGAGCTGTCTACTAAGGTGATGCGCTATTTCTGGAACTGGTGGTTCCTGAATCGCATCAGACGCTGCCAGGACTTTGTCGGCATAAACTACTACTTTACCGATTATTACGACGGTTTATTTAGAAAGAATAACCCTAAGGCACCGCTTAATGATCTTGGCTGGTACATGGAGCCAGAAGGCTTGTACCCGTTAATGCTGCGAGCTTGGAGTCATTACAACAAACCAATATTAATATCCGAAAACGGTGTGGCCGACGCCGCCGACGAATATCGTCGCTGGTGGATAGAAGAGACAATCGTAGCTATGGAGAGGGCGCACAGCGAGGGTGTTAAGATAGCCGGCTATTTACACTGGAGCTTATTGGATAATTTTGAATGGGCCACTGGCTGGTGGCCAAAGTTTGGTTTGATCGAGGTCGACAGAGAGCACGACATGAAGCGCACAATTCGACCCAGCGCCAAGTGGTTCGCCGAGCGTATTGTTAAGCTCACATCTCCTCAGTAAGCTTGACCATTTTGGCATTTTATGCTAGAGTTCTATTTAAGACTGACAAAAACAAAAATTTCTTAAACGGGAAACCAAAATGACAAAACGACTACCAAGCGAATTAAGGCCAGCTTATGAACGCTCAGTTGATCTAGCATCAATAGATTCGCGGATGAATTCTCAATTAGAATTCAACGACAGAGTCGATGCTTTAAAGCGTCGTCGGGTAGAGACCGGGGGAGCAAGCAATAAGCTAAGGCGCGTAGCTGCAGGGGCAGGCATCTTACTGGTCGCTGCCGGAGCAGTTGAGCTTATTGGTAGGGCGGCTGATCAGTCGATCCGTGAACATACTCACTCAATGCCTACCTTAACTAATAGCGGACACGAGAAGTAGCAAAACACTATATATTGTGCATTTAGGTTAATCTCAGGAATTTTGTGGAAAAGTGGCGAGAAATCGCCATTTTTTCTTTGAAAAAGTACTTGCAGTGGGTAAGAGTGGGTTATAAACTGTTGTCAGTGGGTAGAAGTGGGTAAGCCAAAATAGCTTATCTCACCAAAAAACAAAAACCACTAGTAACTAAAAAGAAGGAAACCATGGGAGACTACTTCGAAAGAAAGCTTGACGACAAGCGAAGGCTGACAATTCCAGCCGAGCTTCGCGATGAGTTTAAAAGCGGCGTAGTCATTACCAGAGGGTTCCAGAATTACCTACACCTTTACCCCAAGGCTGTATGGGACGAGCTGGTCGAGCCTGGTTTGCAGGGAAGTATCCTTGATGAGCGGGTGGCCGACCTTAACGTACAGTTCAGGATGGGTAAGGTAGAGAGTGAAATCGACGCCAAACAGGGTCGAATCACTATCGAACAGCACTTATTAGACTATGCCGGGATTAGCCGGGAGTTAGTAGCAGTGCGGGCCGGACGTTACTGGCGTCTAATGGCCAAAGTGTAGGTAAGTAAACAGTCGTTATTTAACAAACTAGATCTAAGCAGATAAACCGATTATGATCTCGAAGAAATTCGGGGTTCCCGCAAAATCTTATTTTGTGGGGCTAGAGGTTAGCTAATCGGCAGTCAACCGGTGAGACTCCGGGGAAACACCGTTAAAAAAGTCCCTCGTACATTTAACTCTATTTGTAACACCTCCCAAAACTCCACCTCACAAAAGTCTCTCTAAAAAAGAACTTCGAAGCCCAAGATAAGAGACTCTTAGAAATAAGAGCAAAAATTCGCGTCTTAAGCTTCACCTCAGAGCTTACTTCCCTCACTTAGTAAGCGTTCGTACAAAAACAAAAACTTAC
The DNA here is from genome assembly GCA_035758565.1 of Candidatus Saccharimonadales bacterium. Taxonomy (NCBI): domain Bacteria; phylum Candidatus Saccharimonadota; class Candidatus Saccharimonadia; order Saccharimonadales (SeqCode); species Saccharimonadales bacterium (SeqCode). The sequence goes on along the minus strand of DASTXL010000001.1, from coordinate 351,836 downwards.
ACACAAAAACAAAACGTTGACTGCTGATTAGGTGACCTTGTTAGCGAAGCTAAGAAGTTGGCTAATCGACCAGGGCGCGAAGCCCCGGGAGATAACCAAGACCTTGTTAGCAAAGTAGAATCGCCAAAATAGCTGGTTCTATACAAAAACAAAAATCACCAAAACAAAAACAAAAGTGGCAAATGCCAAAAAATCAACAACAAAATGGGGAGTTGATTCATCGGCCGGTTCTAGTTCAAGAAGTTTTAGAATGCCTGCGACCGCGGGCTGGGGAAAGCTACTTGGATTTAACAGCCGGCTACGGTGGACATGCCGAACTCATCATAGATAAAACCAAATCACCCGAGAAAGCCTATCTAGTCGACCGGGACGAACTGGCCATATCTACGCTTAAAACTAAATTCGAGAAAGCCCAGATAATCCACAGTGATTTTAAGCGGGCTTGCGAAGATTTGGTCGAGCAGGGGAAGCACTTTTCCATGGTGTTGGCTGATTTGGGCATTAGCTCACCGCACCTTGATATAGCCTCACGAGGGTTTTCGTTCGGAAATTCCGGGCCTTTGGACATGCGAATGGACCAAAGCCAGGACTTAACCGCCGCCGAGCTAGTCAATACAGCTAGCGAGCAAGAACTCATCCGCATCTTAGAAGAATACGGAGAAGAGCCAAAAGCAAGAGTGATTGCCAGGCGCATAACCGAAAACCGGCCAATAGAGGACACGACTGCGTTATCAAACGTAGTGGCAAAAGCTTACGGCCCTTGGGCGGCAAGATCCAGAGTCAATCCGGCTACCAGGACCTTCCAGGCACTAAGGATTGCCGTGAACGATGAGCTTAACCAATTATCTGACAGTCTGTCGCTGATGGCACGTCTGCTGGCCCCGGGTGGGCGGCTAGCAATCATCAGCTTTCACAGCCTGGAGGATCGAATAGTTAAGCAGTATTTTGCCGAGCATGCCGGCGACCGATTTGACGCTGAACTAAAGTTGCTTACCAAAAAACCTATTACCGCCGCCGACCCTGAAATTCGTTTAAATCCGCGAGCCCGCAGTGCTAAACTGCGAGCCGTAGCAAAATAAAAACAAAGAAAGGAAGAAGGAACTCGATGCCAATTAAGGTACAGAGTACTTCCCGAGCATACAAAGTCCGCGTAAGAGTTTTAGCTTAAACTCTTAGATCCCGGACGACGGGAGTAAAGCAGCGTCGGTTTGTATGCAATCCACGTTTCGCTGACGCTGCCTCCAAGAAAAACAAAAATATGACATATTCTTCATCTGTGGCCATGAGTCAGCGCCGCTCTTATGCTAGGCGCAACCAGAATTCAGTTAGCTTCTTAGACTCGGCTAAAAGTTTGGGTCCGGTTAGCAACACTATTATTTTGATAGTTTTAGCCTGTTTGATCGGCTTGTTGTATCTAACACAAGTGACTAAAACAAACAGTTACGGCTATACTATCAACAGTCTCGAGGAGCAGCAAAGCCAGCTCATGGATCAGAAATCAAACCTCGAGGTTACAGCTGCCCGTTCACAAAGTTTGCAGCGCGTTGCCGATAGCAGTGTTGCCAAGAATTTGGTCTCTACAACTCCGGTCGGCTCGATTTCTCAATAGATTTAATGGACGATCGCCCGCCAAAAACTCTCGCCCAGCGCAACCCAAGCGCCAACCGCCGCCTGTTAGTATGGTACGGCTTTTTGATTCTTATAATCGTAGTTATCGTTGGCAGGCTATTTTACCTTCAAGTTATTAAGCATGATCATTACCAAGCGGCGGCGCTAAACGATCAACTCAAACAATATTCAATTGCGCCAGAGCGGGGGATCATAGAGGCCCACGAGCAGGGCAATATCGTCCCATTGGTACTTAACCAAAAGCTCTACACGCTCTACGCAGACCCAACATTCATAAAAAACCCTGCCCAGGATGCTGTTAAGGTGGCGGCTGTTACTCATGGTGACGTCAGTAGCTACGAGAAACTTATGAAAACCAAAAATACCAGATACGTGATCTTGGCTAAAAAGATCAGCGAAGACGAGAGCAAACAAATAGCGGCCTTGAAGTTGTCGGGCGTAGGTACGCAGGGGCAAGACTATCGAACATATCCTCAGGGCAGTCTGGCCTCGCAACTACTAGGCTTCGTCAATGATAGCGGGCAGGGAAGTTACGGCGTAGAACAGGCTCTAAATAAAGAACTGGCCGGCACGCCCGGAGAGCTCAAGGCCATAACAGACGCCAGCGGTGTGCCATTGGCAGCCAGCAAAGACAACATTCAGGTTGATCCAAAAAATGGCGACAACGTAGTACTGACGATTGACGTCGGTATGCAGGCCCAAATGGAAAAAATATTGGCTAACGACTATAAAAAGACCAAGTCCAAGGGCTTGAGTGCCGTGATTATCGATCCTAACAGCGGCGAGATTAAAGCCATGGCTAACTATCCAACGTATGATCCGTCAAAATACCAAGACGTGAGCGATTCATCACTGTTTTTAAATGCGGCTGTTGATAATGCTATCGAGCCGGGCTCAACTATGAAGAACCTGACTACGGCGGCGGCGCTTGACCAGGGTGTAATTAAGCCCACCACGACTTTTTACGATCCGGCACATTGGATGGTTGATGGTTTCAATATCACCGACATTGAAGAAGACGGCGGTGCCGGCACTAAAAGCATTGGTGACATTTTGAATCTTTCGCTAAACACCGGCGCTACTTGGGAGCTAATGCAAATGGGCGGTGGCCAGCTTGATAGTCAGGGCCGTAATCGTTGGTATGACTACATGGTAAATCATTTCCAGTTAGGCAAGCAGACTAATGTTGAACAAGGTTACGAATCAGCCGGCTATGTTCCGGGGCCAAACGCCGGTTACGCGCCTGATCTTAAATATGCTAACACCGCCTTCGGGCAGGGCGTAACCATTACAGCTATACAAATGGCAGCGGCTCTATCTAGCACGTTAAACGGCGGCACTTATTATAAACCGCATCTGGTCGATGAGACGGTGTCTGCTAACGGTAAAGTCACGACCCAAAAACCCACGGTCGTTAAACGAAACGTGGTAAAGCCTGAAGTTAGTCAAGAGATGCAGAGTTTGATGGAGTATGTGGTTGATCAGCACTACAACCCGGGCGGATTTACTTATCTTAACTTCCCGGCGCAGTATAGCGTAGGCGGCAAAACCGGCACTGCTCAAATCGCCAACCCGAACGGCGGCTACTATGCCAATAGGTATAATGGCACCTACGCCGGCTTTGTTGGCGGCGATAAGCCGCAGTACGTCATAGTGGTTTACAACATTGAACCTAATGTCCCTGGCTATGCTGGTTCGTATGGCGGCCAGCCAGTATTTGCGGATCTGGCGCACATGTTGATAAACGACTTTAATGTTACGCCAAAAAGTTAGTGCTAATGCTATAATCTAAGGAGCCTTTAAGGAAAACAGACATGACCAATTTCAACTTCGTCGTTAACTCGCATAATATTGAGCAGATTTTCATATACGGCTTTCTGGGCTTTCTTGTTAGCATGATTCTTACTCCGCTTTATACGACAGCGGCCTTTCGCGGGCAATGGTGGAAAAAAGCTAGAACCACAACCATGACAGGAGAGAAGGCTACTGTTTACCAAAAATTACATGCCGCCAAACATCAGCGCAACATTCCAACTATGGCTGGTGTTATTTTTGTCGTTGCTACTATAGTCGTAACAGTGGTAGATAACTTGAGCCGTGATGGCACATGGCTGCCTTTAGCCGCAATGGCAGGAGCGGGGCTTATTGGTCTAGTCGACGACGTCATCAATATTCACAGTATCGGCGGCGGTATTGCCGGAATGCGAGCCAAAGTTAAGTCTCTATTTTTACTTTTGATAGCCTTGGTAGCCGGTTGGTGGTTTTATTCCAAGCTGGGTGTGACCAGCATTGATATACCTTTCTGGCACGCTTTGCATATTGGTATTTGGGTTATTCCTCTGTTTATGCTGGTACTTTATTCGACTGCCAATGCCGTAAATATTACCGACGGTCTGGATGGGCTAGCCGGCGGGTTGAGTGCGATTGCTTTTGGCGCCTACGCCATAATTGCCTTGCTAGAAGGCAAGTACGCAGTCTCTGGTTTTTGTATGACGATTGTCGGCGGCCTACTTAGCTACACGTGGTTCAATATTTATCCGGCTAGATTCTTTATGGGTGATGTTGGTTCGTTCGCGTTAGGCACTGCGCTTGGTGTGGTGGCCATGCTAACCAACACGGTTTTACTCCTGCCGATTATTGGAATCGTGTTTGTAATCGAAACCGGTTCGGTAGTTATTAATATAACCAGCAAAAAATTTAGGAACGGCAAAAAAGTTTTTCTGTCTAGTCCTATACATCATCACTTTGAAGCAATCGGTTGGCCAGAAACTAAAATTACCATGCGCTTCTGGGTACTCGGCCAGATAGCGGCGTTCGCTGGCATTATAGTTTATATTCTTGGGAGCAGGTAACGGTGGACGGTCGGCCCCGACGAAGCGCCATCAGGTCGCAAGCGGGCGAAGGCTCCAGGCGACACAAGCCCGACTATTGGATTTTGATTTTAAGCGCCTTATTAATGGTGATCGGATTGGTGGTCGTTTATTCAATCAGTCCGGCGTTGGCTGTTAGCCAGCACATTAGTCAGAACTACTTCATAACCAAACAATTAATAGCCGTAGGCTTGGGCGCGGCTACCTTTGCCTTGGCGGCGCACATACCTGTTGAGATTTGGCGTAGGTCGGCTAAGCCGTTAGCCATTGCGGCAATTATCGGCTGCCTGATCGTAATGGTTACCCCCATAAATGCTGCCTATCCGGCACATCGATGGATTAGACTAGGTAGCTTTTCGTTCCAGGTTGCCGAGCTCATAAAGGTAGCGCTTTTAGTATGGATGGCTAGTTTTTTGACTACTCAATGGCGGGCAGGAAAACTGGGTGATTTCAATGCAACGTTTAAGCCGTTACTATTCTTGCTACTGGGTCTGGGTCTTGTAGTAGCCAAATTCCAGAGCGATCTTGGGTCGACTGGGGTCATGCTGGCTATGATGGCGGCTATGGCCTTTAGCGTTGGGGTGCCGCTGAAACGAATCGCGATGATTGGCGGCTTGATAGTTATTCTTCTTGTATTAGCCATTTCTTCAAGCGCCTATCGTCGGGAAAGGCTCGCTACCTATTTGCACCCCGAAACGAATTGCCAGAGCACTGGCTATCAAGAGTGCCAGGCTCTAATTTCGGTGGGCTCGGGTGGTTTATTTGGGCTCGGGTTGGGTTATAGCGTGCAAGCTTACGGTTATTTGCCAGAAGCCTCGAACGACTCAATTTTCGCTATCATCGCTGAGAAGTTTGGCTTCATTGGCACTGTAGTTTTGCTGGTAATTTATGGAGCTTTCATAACTCGTTTTAAATACATTGCCGAGCGCACCACAGACCAGTTCAGTCGACTTATTACCATTGGCGTTATGGCCTGGTTATCGGTACAGATGATAATCAATGTCGGAGCTATGACGGGCCTACTGCCACTAAAAGGCATAACGTTGCCGCTTGTTAGCCAGGGTGGTACCAGTCTAATATTTCTAACAGGGGCTCTGGGACTGATTTTTCAGATTTCACGGTATACTAGTTACAGAGTAACCGAACCGCAAGGTAGTAATGAAAAAATCGCAGGTAATAGTATTGACGGGCGGCGGATCGGGCGGGCATATAACTCCGCTATTGTCACTCGCCCACGAACTTAAACAGCTCGACTCTAATTGCGAGATTGTCTACATTGGCCATAAGGGCGATAGATTCGACAGCTTGCAAACTAGCTCAGCCGATTTTGATTTTATGAGCTTTATTGATAGTGGCAAGTTTCGTCGCTACCACAGCGAGAGCTTGTTGTCTCATTTGCTCGATTGGCGAACAATAGTCCTGAATATACGTGATTTTTTCAAGGTTATTGCGAGCATCGGCTCGGCCATAAAAATTCTGCGTAAAGTCCACCCGGATGTTGTTTTTAGCAAAGGCGGATTCGTAGTGGTGCCGGTAGGAATTGCTGCTAAGCTTCTAAGAATCCCAATTGTGACCCATGATTCTGATAGCGTCCCGGGGCTAGCTAACCGAATTGTTGGCAGGTGGGCGGTGGTTAATGCCACCGGTATGCCGGCAAGATACTATCACTACCCCAAAAATAAAATTAAATACGTGGGCGTACCTGTATCTTCGCCCGACATTAAATCGGTAGGTGCAACTAGCTTAGCTAAATTTAAAACGGCCATAAAATTGCCGGCTGCCAGCCAAGTTCTGTTGGTGGCGGGCGGAGGCAACGGCTCAAAGAAACTTAATGATCTTACTACCCTAGTTGCGCCGCACTTAATGAAGAGTAATTTGGCGCTGCATATTATCCACTTCAGCGGGTCTGCCCATGAACAAGCTGTTAAAAAGGCTTACGAAGATCTGCTAGACCCGACAGAACTCAAAAGGGTAAAAGTATTTGGCTTTTCTTCAGACTTTTACAAATATCAAGCGGCAGCCGATCTTATATTCAGTAGAGCGGGGGCAACATCATTGGCTGAATACGCGCTCTTCAATAAAGCCTGCATAATCATACCGAGCCCATTCTTGACTGGCGGGCACCAACTAAAAAACGCCGAGGAGCTATCGGCACACGATGCGGCCGTTGTTCTGCCAGAAGAAACCGAACCAGACGAGCTCCTGGCGGTCATAAATGAACTTTTAAGTGACGACCACCGTCGCTTTCAACTCGCCAAGAATTTAGCAAAACTGGCCAAGCCAAACGCCGCTAAAGATTTAGCTGTCGTTATTGCAAATGTTGCCAAAAAAGGCAAAGTGTAGCTATGCACGAGGGTGGTAACGGTAGGACCCGGATAAAAGCGCGCGCTCAACGCTCATCAATGACCAAGTACTACCGTGGCACACCAAAAGACAGCAGCCCGTTTGTTAGCAAGGTACCAAAGATCTCTTGGCACAAAAGGTTTGCCCAGTACTTTGACTGGCTTTTTGTTTTAGTGATTGTTTTTTGCTTTGTTTACAGCTTGATTGTTAAACCTGATCCTAAAGTTATTGTCAGCAGCAGCATTTATCGACCAGCATCGGCTTATCAGTCAGCGGCAGCCGTTAAGTTAAAAAGTATCAAAGACCGCACCAAGCTTAGTTTTGACGAGACTAGTTTGGTGAGCGACCTCAAGAAAGAATTCCCCGAGATATCCTCGGCTGATGTAGAGTTGCCCATAATTGGCCAAAAGCCAATTATCCATTTGACCATCGCTACCCCCAAGTTCTTATATAGGAATCAAAGCCAAACCTACGTTCTGTCTTCGGATGGCGTGCTGGTAGCAAATGCCGCGTCTTTGTCTTCCGCTAAGTCGTTGCCGCTGATAGACGATCAGAGTGGCTACCGTGCCAAGCTTGGCCAGGCGGCTGTTAGCGCCAGCGAAGTGGATTTTATCGCTCAGGTGGTAGCACAGTGCCAGAGGGCAAAGGTGCCTATAAAGTCGCTCGTTCTGCCGGCGGCTGCCCAAGAATTAGACCTCAAAACTTCTGATAAAAATTATCTTGTAAAATTCTATATCGGTGGCAACGCCACGCTGCAAAGCGGGCAATTCTTGGCCGCTAGACACCAATTTGCTGCCGAACATCAGGACCCCGCCCAGTATCTTGATGTTCGAGTGGCAGGAAAAGTTTTTTACAAGTAGCTTAAAGTTAATAATCTAACAGCGTGTAGACGGTTAGATCTTCTACATTGTTTATTTAGCAAAGGGGGGATTTTTAATGGCGAAGTATGGCAAAAAGGCTCAAGACGAAGTAGAACAAGCGATGCACGAGCATAAGCATCAGGGCAGGTATAAAAACAAAAAACAAGCGGTAGCGGTCGGCTTGTCTAAAGCCCGACGCGAAGGCGGCAAAGTTCCACCGTCTAAGGATGATTAAACGCGGGAATTCTCACAGAGAGGCAGCGTTAGTTGCGGGATACTAGGATTGCAATTAAGGAGGCATTGCCTATGAGCAAGGAGAACTCCGAAATTGACAGAGTGGCGCCCCTTAAAACCTAAGGGGCGCCTACTAGGTTATTTGAGCAAGGGACCTAATCGGTGACGGTAACAGATCCGGTCATTTCGGGGTGAATCGAGCAGTGATAGTTAAAGGTGCCCGTTTCGTTAAAGGTAAAAGAGTAGCTTTTACCACTAGCTAGCGGTGGAGCGCTCGGCCCGTTCTTGCCATCATTTTCGGTTACGGTGTGCTCAATGGAGTCGTTATTGGTCCATGTCACCGTAGTGCCTTTTTTGACGGTAATATCAGCCGGACTGAAGGCCATGTTCGCAATACTAACTTTGTTGGTCGCAACTGGCGTGCTGCTGGAATTGTTATTTGAGTTATTTGTTTGAGAGGACGTGGAGGAATTTGTATTCGAACCATTATTGTCTTTGTTGCCTCCAGAACCAAAGATCGCCCATGCCGCCACCGCGATAACTATTACTGTAAGCAGTAGAACTAAAACTCGATTACGCATAATGACCCTCCTTATGTTACTTACTGCTAATTATAGACTCGAAAATATTTAATGCTATACTGATCTAGTGATTAAAGCTAATGGTTTAACCAAATCATACCGCAGCCGAAATTTTCGTGATAAAAAATTAGCGGTCGACAACCTGTCTTTTAACGTTGAACCGGGTAAAGTTACTGGCTTTTTAGGACCTAACGGCGCTGGTAAATCAACAACCATGCGTCTGATGCTCGGTCTAGATTATGGCAACGGCAGCGTCACTTATGACGGAAAAAAGCTTAACGAATACGAGCAGCCTTCTAAAGTAGTTGGCATTCTCTTGGAGGCTAAGGCCTTTCATCCTACGCGTACGCCCGTAAACCACCTCAAGGTTTTAGCTGCCGCCGGCAACATTCCTTACAGCCGTGTTGACGAAGTCTTAGATATCGTCGGTCTTTCCGATGTTGGCAAAAAATCTCCTGGCAAATTTAGCCTTGGCATGAGCCAGCGCTTGGGTATTGCCGCGGCCTTGCTGGGCAAGCCTAAGTACCTGATTTTGGACGAGCCAGCCAACGGTCTCGACCCCGAAGGCGTAGCTTGGCTGCGTCAGTTCATAAAAGATTATGCCAAAGACGGCAACGCCGTTTTTGTGTCGTCTCATTTGCTTAGCGAAATGTCACAAATGGCCGATAACGTAGTTGTAATTGGCAAGGGCAAACTAATAGCCAGCGGATCTGTAGAGAAAATAATCGCCGGTAGTTCGCATACTGGTATTTTTGTTAGATCTACTAACTCCTCCAAGCTAGAGGAATTGCTGCGTAATAAGAAGTTTGACTATGAAAAAACTGCCGGCGGCTTTAGTGTCTCCGGAGTTAAAACTGACGAAGTCGGTAAACTGGCATTTGGTGCGGGCTTAACTGTTCTAGAGTTATCAAAGCGCGAAGCCTCACTTGAAGAAGCCTTCTTAGAATTAACAGAAGGTTCTGAAGAATATACCTCGCACAAGGGGGTTAAATAATGAAAACAGCCCTACGCTCAGAATTCAAAAAACTCCTCAGTGTCCGTTCGACTTATATTCTAACGGGTATCTCAATAGCTCTAGTAATTTTGTTTGCTTTCTATATTCAAGGCTTTCGATTGACGGCAGCTGACTACAATAAGCCAGACATGCTTTCTACTGCGGTGTCAGGAGCCGTGACAAGTGTAGCAATTTTTGGCGCCCTTATTGCCATCTTGTTGATGACTCACGAGTATCGTTACAACACTATTATGTATACTTTGACCAACAGCAGTAGCCGCAGCAAGGTTCTGCTGGCTAAAGTACTAGCTATCAGCACGTATGCGTTGGTTGTGACGGCTTTCTTAGCTGTCTTGTCGCCAGTAATGACTTATCTAGGAGTGCATGCTGCCGGCCATACTCCGGCTCATCAGGTGCTACATTACGGTGATTTAGCCTGGCGTAGCCTGTTTTATGGCTGGGGCTATAGCATGGCCGCTTTGTTGATTGCTACCTTGGCGCGTAATCAAGTAGGGGCTATCGCTTCGTTGTTTATTGTTCCGGGTGCCATAGAACAATTACTTGGACTATTGCTAAAAAGCAACGCCGTCTATTTGCCGTTCACTTCTTTGAGTCAGGTATTCAGCGAACAGACTATCAAAGGTGGCTCGCTTTCACCAGGGAAGGGGGCGCTAGTGTTTAGTCTCTACTTGGTAGTGGGATGGCTGATTGGCTGGAGTTTGTTCTTGCGTCGAGACGCCAACTAGGCCAACAGAGCCCTTTGTTGTAAAATATAAACACTATGCAAATACAAAAACATGATGAATTTTCTGTGATACTGCATCTTGACGAGCAAGCAAGCAGGGATTTAGAGCGCGTCAGGCAATTAATGCCGGCTTCGCCTTATAGAGACGACCCGCCGCACGTAACTCTGCTGCAAGGCATACATCCGAGCGTGACTATGAGCGACGAAGAAATTCTAAGAGCCATAACTCCGGCTCTTAACCGTTTGATCAAACCCGAGGCGCACGTTCGCGTAAGTTATTTATCGAATTTAACAGGCGGGCCCTATAAAATTACCAGCGCCATAGTCATGGCCATGTCATCGGTGTTAGGGCGCGAACACATCAGTTTGCTGGCGCACCTGAGGGGCGGCGGCTTTGGGCTCAGCTCCAATGCCATGTTTTATTATCCGCACGCTAGCGTTCGCCTCGGTGTTCCTTTTGATGCACGGTCGCTGGAGCTGGCGTCAGAGCTATTTCCTAAGGGGCGGGGGATTGAGTTGGTGAGTTGGGAGGTGCTCAGGTTAACTTCCACCTCTAAGCGCCGGCCGTTTCACGAGCTAGTCACTAAATAGTTAAAAGTGTGATTATGATCACTATCTCTTCTCTCTCGTGTTCGTATTTTGTTTAATCTCATCTTTAATGCTAATGATCGACTGGTGGGGAGCAAGGCTGTCTTTTTCACATAAAGTCAAATAGAGCAATAAATCAGGGAAAAAGGGAAAATATATAAAAACAATACGAAATAACACAAAAGTCAAACAATGTACTTACTGTGGATAACTTTGGCCAGGGTCACAACATGACTATCGATAATAGATGGCGGGTTTGTCTGTAGACCAACGTATAAATATAATGCGGTACGATTATATAAAAGAGCGGTAAATAATCTAATTATTAGCCATTTATTAAAAACACCCCTGTTATTCGGGGTATAGTTCATCATCTCCACATAAGATATATAGAGTCGCAAAATATACATTGTGCGACATTCTGTTTATCTCTGACTTTATGCTACTCTACTGCTTCCGGCCGCTCTATTTTTCGAAATCTTTTTAAATTTATTTATTGCTTATGGTTTTTCGCTGCCCTACGTCGACACAGACCCAGCGCCTTGTTTACTAGATTGCCATATGTGCAATCTAGTATGTTCGCAAAATGTTCTGTTTTGACTTGATTAGTATTTATAAGCTAGCGGAGCTTAACTGTCTCTTCGGTAACTTCTGCGGGAGTTGCCTCTTTGGGCGCGGTCGCAGCGGTTTTTGCTTTAGAGCCTTTGCCGCGGCGCCCTCTGCGCCTTTTAGATGTTTTTGCGACCTCAGCGGTAGTAGTAGATCCCGCTTGTTCGGCTTGGTTTTGCTTTGAGCCACCATCACCAGTTGCCAATAGATTAGTAACAGCTTTGCCTATCAGATGTGTGGGGCTGGCTTTAGACGCCTCGATCACGCGAGCCCGGGCTTTAGGTCTTAGATTATCGCCGGCTGCGGGAACTTCTGGCAACAGCGGAGCTGTATTAAGCCCGGCGCGCTCACGTACAGCCTCCTCGACTTCTTGGCGGCGTCCAGAATATCTTTGCCTGGACAGCTCGATAATTTGCTTAGTTACGTCTTCTGGCGGCTGGGGCAAGTTTAGGGTCTTAGCCGAAAACGCGGGCGCCTTTTCGCCGTTTATCATCATAGTCGTCACGAAGAACCGGGAATGCTGTTGTATGAGATCAGCAGCTTCAAACTGCGGCTCAAAATACTTCTGCAAGAACGGTGCATCATCTGGACTGATTCTAAAAGACACAATCGTGCCCACATTGCCAAATACAGCATCGCGTACAGCCTCGCTCATCTGAGAAATGTACTGGTTGGCTACAGTTAGGTTTAGGCCGTACTTTCGGGCTTCGGACAGGATAACCGCAAATGAATCGGTGGCAAAGTTCTGAAACTCGTCAACATATAGGTAAAATGGCCGGCGTTCGTGCTCGTGCATGTCAGCTCTACCCATGGCGGCTAACTGAATTTTGGTGACCATCATGGCACCCAAAATACCGGCGTTATCTTCGCCCATCAAACCGCGACTAAGATTAACTACCAAAATCTTGCCCTCGTCCATGATCTTTCGGATGTTAAAGGTGCTCTTTGGCTGGCCAATAATATTCCTGATCATTGGGTTCGCCGTAAAGGCGCCGACCTTGTTGAGGACCGGGGCTACGGCTTCGGCGGCGAACTTATCATTCCAACTGGCGAATTCGGTTACCCAGAAGTTCTTAACTACTGGGTCATCGATGTAACTAATCACGTCTTTTCTGAATTTCTTGTCGGTCAGCATTCTTGTAATGTCGAGCATGGTTGAGTTCGGATAATCAAGCAGAGCTAGCAAAGTATAACGCAAGATATATTCCAGGCGCGGCCCCCAGCTATCGGCAAACAGTCTTTTTAGGACGCCAACCAATTCTGAGCTTATATGGCCTTTGAGCGATGGATCGCTGATTTCTAATGGATTGAAGCCAATCGGGAACTCGGTGTCGGCCGGATTAAAGTAAATTACGTCGTCGAGCCGGCGTTCTGGTATAAAGCGCAAAATATGTTGGGCGTAGTCACCGTGCGGGTCAATAACAGCGAATCCTTGATCGTAATAAATGTCAGACAAAGTTAAAAGCTCCAAGCCGCCGGACTTACCGGTACCTGTCTGGCCCAGAATGTAAACGTGCCGCCCGCGATCGGCCCTTAAGATGCCAAAAATAGTATTATCACCGCGGAAGTTGGTCACGCCAAATAGACTGATCTCGTCTTCCATGCCCGGCTGGGCAATGGGTACATTACTGGGTGGTTCAGCCGTTTTAGTGGTTGCCCAAACTATGTTAGGAGTTTCTACCGAGGTGTGCGGCAGGTGGAATAGGCTGGCCAGCTCTTCTATGTTTAATATAAAGCCCTTGGTAATAAAAAACCTGGTTTGGTATTCGAGTTGCTTATCACGGCTGAAACTGGGGTTTTTAGCGGCAAAACCGTTGAGATTAGTGCTATTAAACTGCTTAAAAGCACCCACCAGAGCCTGCATGCGGAGTTTGGCGGTGTGTTGGTCGTGGCCCGCATAGAGCAAGCGAATTTTAACTTCGTAGCCTAGCTTTTTACTCTTCTCTTCTATGGCGGTGATGCGACCTTTGTCGCGTTCAGAAATTTCAGGCGCCTTACTCTCTCCGCTACCAGTTGGTGGGCGAACTAAAGCGGCTAGCGCTTCACCGGCATAGCCGAGCATAGAGCCCCCTGCTCCGCCTAAGATACCGCTGCCGCGCTTGATGCGGGCAACGTCTTTTGCTCCTTTGCGGTGCCAATCATCGTGGATGGGCCGGGCCATGATTTGAATCCACATTTCTTCATCTTCACGATCAAGCTTGGCCAAAGTGGCGGTGATAGCGGCTAACGGGTCAACTTCAAAGCTTGGGAAGGTCTTGATAGGTATAGTTTCGGCATCAACTAAGCTTAGCTCGCTAGTGTGGATGACCGTTTGGTGAAGCCGGCGTTCGGCATAATCTTCTTGCTGCTCAAAGATCTGCACAGTTGGATACTGGGCATAAATCTGACCCTCTACGAAGGCTTGCAAGTGCTTAGGAGTCCAAATATAAAAACGAATTCGCTGGCCAATGGCGGCAACTTCCAGACTAATGTGTTCCTGAAGCGTGCCAGACAGCCTAAGCTCCTTTTTGGAGCGCAAAATTCCGTGCAGCGCCGCTAGCATTTGCTCGGCGGCCAACTCCTTTTTGTCGTTAGTTCGCGGCACCTCCAGCATCAATAAGCAATGCTGGTGGGACTGAGCTATTTTGTTTCTTCCACCTAATATCATGACTACTGTTTTATTATACACTTTTAGCCTAGCTAAAAGTGGAGCGTGGCGCCAACTAGTCGGCCAGCGTGTAGGTGGCTTTAGCTACCCGCTTAAACTGGGGTTTGCCCTGCAAGTTCAAAAGAATAGTTGTTTCTTTAACGTGACGACTTTTTAGTACGCGCTTAACAATTTCGTCGCGGTGTAATGGGCCGCCTTCTTTTCTCAAGATTTCGGCAATTACGTCGGATACGGTGCCCTTTTTGTAGCCCCATTCCTTGAGGGCGTAAATTCCGCGGCCGATCAAGACGAAACGACCATCTTTAATTAGTTCGTTGTGAATAGCTTGGGTCGTCACATCTTTGCGCTTTAAGTCGCTAGATTGAATAGCCTTGGCAATCTCGCTAAAGTGCATAGGCTTCTTGTTATCGTGCAAGATAACGTAAATCTTATCGCGGATATTCTTTGGATTTACCATTGGCCATTTAGTTAGGCCCCAGCGGCCGTGTAGGCTGGCGATGTTCTTGGATACACTGGCTAGAGCCTCAACGTGTCTCGGATCGCTGCTCCCTACTTTGTCGGCAACCTTTTCAATTTCGGTCGGTTCGCCAATGCCATTGATGGCTTCGATGATTTTGTTAACCTGATCACGGATAGCCTTTTCGGTGTGCTCCGCGGCCAGCCCAATAGAGTGGAAGAAGTGGTCGTTGTCCTCTATGACCGCAATGCCTGGGGCTAGGCTAGCTAAGAAGGCCACGCGGGCCTGATCTATTTTGTTGGCTTCTGGTGTCAGCTTAGCAGTGATGTCGCTAATTCGGGCAACTTTACCCATTTGGCCCAAGTGGTCGCTAAGAAGGGTTTCAACTTCTTTGATGTGTGGTAGATCGTTTTGCGCTGAAGCCTTCAACTTGGTAATCACCGCCTTCTCCAGTTGGCGGACGCGCTCGCGAGTAATACCTAGGAGCTCGCCAATCTGTTCCAGAGTTTCACGGCGGTCAAACAAGCCAAAGCGGCGGGCAATGATCTCTCTTTCCCGCTCACGCTCAATAGTGCCAAGGATGTCTTGGACCGTTGATTCCAGATTAAATTGCGTTGAATTTTCTTCCATAAAAATTTTAAAATAACTCCTTAGCGAACTCGAAGTTTTCTTAATTATAAAACCTTAATTTTCAAAAGTCAAACACTTTATTGATATGTTTATTGTATCACAAATTAGACCTTTTTGCCTAAAAAAGTCCTAGTTTTCTTATGCTTTTTTGCTACGGCGACGAAACCTAGGTTTATCGGGCGCTTTATCCAGTAAATTTTTGGCTTCGGCTTCGCTAAGCTTTTCGGCGTCAGTATCTTTTGGTATGCGGGCATTCTTTTTGCCGTCACTTACGTATGGGCCGTATGGGCCGCGCAATATCTTTATGACACCAAAGTCAGCGATGGTTCGTTCTCTGGCCTTCTTTTCTTGTTCGGATAAGATCTGGCGGGCTTCTTTTTCTGTTACCGAAAAAGGATCGTGACCCTTGATGCTCGTGAACTTACTTCCAACTTTTAGATATGGTCCAAAGCGGCCAATATCAGTAATAATCACTTCTCCTTGCTCTGTTTTGCCAACTTCGCGTGGCAATTGAAACATTGGCAATGCTTGTTCTAGGGTGATGTCTTCCATACGCACCCCGTTAGGCAATGGTGCGAAACGGAGCTTTTGGTCTTCGTCTTCGCTGTCGCCAAGCTGGAGCACCGGGCCGTAGCGGCCAAAACGAACTACCACCGGCAGTTTGGTTTTTGGATCTGTTCCAAGTTTGCGGGCCTGGCTGGCTTCGGCCCGACTAGCCCCTTCCGATTTTTCAACCAATGGATGGAATTGAGTGTAAAAATCTTTTAAAGCTTCTTGCCATTGGCGCTTGCCCTCAGCAATAGTATCGAATTCTTCTTCGGCGCGGGCGGTAAAATCATAATCAACAATATTGCCAAAATACTTCATTAAAAAGTCGGTCACTACTTCGGCTAAGTGGGTTGGCAATAGCTTGCTGCGGTCGGCGCCAACTTTCACTGTCTCGGTTTTTTCTTCAATCTTGCCGCTATTTAGCGTAATTTCCTGAATAGTCCTATCCTCGCCCTCTAAATCAGCCTTTTCTATGTAGCCACGGTCTTGAATGGCACTGATTGTGGGGGCATAGGTGCTTGGGCGGCCAATACCGAGCGCTTCTAGCTTTTTAACGAGGCTGGCCTCGGAATAGCGGGCGGCCGGGCGGCTGAAAGTCTCGACACCACTGGCGCTTTTAAGTGCCAAACTTTGGCCCTCTGTTACGGCTGGCAGTAGTTTATCTTCTTTGCCGCCGCCATAAACCTTCAAAAATCCTTCAAAACTTACAATCTCGCCAGTGGCTAAAAGTTTCTCTTTGCGAGTGCTTATATTGATGGTAATCTCAGTCTTTTGGACGTTGGCGGCTGCCATCTGGCTTGATAATGTGCGCCGCCAAATAAGTTCATACAATTTCTTTTGCTGGGCGTCGGCTCCGCGGCTCGGTTTGGTCAAATCTGTTGGGCGAATAGCCTCGTGGGCTTCTTGAGCGGACTGATTCTTGGTCTTGAATTGTCTTACTTTAGAATACTTTTCACCGTATTCGCGGGTGATGTACTCTTTGGCTGCGTTTATGGCCAAGCCTGACAAAATAGTGCTATCGGTGCGCATATAGGTGATGTGGCCAGCCTCGTACAAACGCTGGGCCAGGCTCATAGTCTGGCGCACGCTATAACCCAGCCTGCGGGCAGCTTCTTGCTGTAAGGTACTGGTAGTAAATGGCGCGCCGGGATTGCGTAGCCCCGGTTTCTGTTCAATACGCTCAACGCTAAACTTGGCACCCAGCAAATCTTCTAAGAATTTTTTGGCTGTGTCGTAACCATCTAATTTATCAGGCAGCTCGGCTGGTAATTCTTGGCCGTCGACGTTAAAAGTTGCCGAAATTTTGTAGCTGCTTTCCGGCTTAAAATCACGAATCTCACGTTCCCGTTCCACGATTAGGCGCACAGCTACACTTTGTACTCGGCCGGCGGATAAGCCAGTTCGGACCTTTTTCCATAAAACTGGGCTGAGCTCGTAGCCCACCAGGCGGTCCAATACTCGCCTGGCCTGCTGGGCGTCAACCAACTTCATGTCGATAGTGCGCGGCTTTTCAATAGCTGCCGTAATCGCTGGCTTGGTGATCTCGTGAAAAACAATTCGTTTGGTTTTTGCGGGGTCTAAGCCTAGAAGTTCGGCAATATGCCAAGCAATGGCTTCACCTTCGCGGTCTTCATCGCTGGCCAGCCAAACAGTTGCGCCGTGAGCCGCTTTTTTTAATTCGCTAACAACTTTCTTTTTATCTGGACTAACCTCATAAGTAGGCTCAAAATTTTTATCAATATCAACACCGATTCCCTTTTTAGGGAGGTCGCGGATGTGGCCAAAGCTGCTTTTTATTTCGTAATCGCTGCCCAAAAAACGGGCGATGGTTTTGGCTTTAGCTGGACTTTCTACTATTACTAGGTTCTTAGGCATAGGTTCTACGTATTAAGAGTTTAGGGAGCTTCTTATATATATGCAAATAAAAGGCTCAGTCGCTAATGCTAAACCCCAGATGCGCTTTTTACAAGCCGTTTTTTACGCAACAAGCCAATAACCGGCGCCAGCTGGACGAATATGGCCGTTAATTTCCAGCATTGTTAAGATAGTGGCCAAACTTGCACCGTCCAGAGATAATTCAATGGCTAAATCTTCTTGAGCGGTAATGCCGCTAGTGATTAATTCAAATACCGCTCTTTCTTGATCGTTGCCGCTAAATAGTCTTGGAATTTTTTGTTGCCCGATTTCCAACCCTAGGGCAAATAACACATCTTCGACGCCAGTAACCGGCACTGCACCGCTCTTGATTAAGTTATTAGCTCCCTCGCTTAATGGACTAGTGATATTGCCCGGTACGGCCATCACCGTTTTCCCTTGCTCCAGGGCAAAGCGAGCGGTGTGCAGGCTGCCGCTGGCGGCTGCGGCTTCGGTAATGACTAATACGTCGACAAGACCGCTAACTATTCGGTTGCGAGCAATAAAGTTTTGCTTATGGGGTGTTGCGCCAAGGGGGTATTCACTTACTAACGCTCCGCCATGGGCGATAATGCTCCGGGCCAAGCCAGCGTGACTAGCGGGGTAAATCTTATCCAGTCCGGCTGGCAAAATTGCTATTGTTTGACCTCCGACTTCTAAGGCTGCCTGGTGAGCAATCGAATCGACACCTAGCGCGAGTCCACTAATAACTACAACGCCATGCTTGGCAAGCTCTTTTGCCAGTTGGCTGGTAACTTCTCGGCCGTAAGCACTTACCTTGCGGCTACCAACAACAGCAACCCTCGGCAACTGTAGCCATTCTTCAGGGGTCGAGCCTAACCAGAATAGCTGTTCTGGAACGCTATGAATCTGCTTTAGAATAGCCGGAAAACTGGGGTCATCCCGCTTAAGACTATTGACTTTCATAGTTAATCATTAAGTAGTATTGACACAACGTAACTATTTTGCTAAAATTGCAACTCGTAAGTACAGTTTGTCTGAACTTACGCACCTTATACCCCCATTTCTAACATCTTGTTAGATTGTTTAAGAGCATCTAGATGAGGCAAAGTTGTACCCTCCACTTACCTTTCTAGCCCAGCACTTAGAATGCAGCGAAGACAAGTCTTCAACTTAGATAAAACTTTATATGGTTTCGGTTTAACTGTCCATAAAGTTTGAGCTACATAATGGCCGCGCCATTATCTGCATTCTAGGTGCTGGGAACTCTTAAACAAACTAACCCCTTTAACTTTCACCCCATGAAATTGCTTTGCAATTTAATGGGGACCCCAATTCAATGTGGGTCGGCGAGTCGTAAAAGATGGTCGTAAGACCGGCGCGGTTTTTGCTCCGAGGAGCCTCCGGACAGCTTCGCTTCATGGTGGGTTGAAGGGTGTATTTAAGGGACGAGCCAGGTGCTCGTCCCCTGGAAAGACTTCCGGCGGTGCCCACCCCCTCCGGAAGTCTTTCCAGTTTCGGAGTAGATTCTTTAAGTATAGAATCAGATACAAGATCTTAATTATGAGTAGCGTGAAGAATAAATTTGTCGGTTTTGCCATAGAGGCTCATAAATCTACTGCGCAAGAAATGTTGGATGAACGACCACATCGCAACGCGATGCTGCGTCTAGCTTTGGTCGGGGTTTATAAAACTATGAGCGCTCCAATTGTGGGTCAAGTTGAGCGATACCTTGGTGCTGAATTCTTTGGAATTGGTGGAGAACAAATAGCTTTCCGCAAGAGCGGCGAAGTCGTGAAAATATTACGATCCACCACCGGACTGCCGAAAGAGACGGCCGCAGAAGAAGCTAAATCGTATCAGAAACTCTCTGATATAGCTCAATCATTTATAGGTAATCGGTGGGTCGATACTACTTTCTCAGCCGAAAAGATGCCAAGAGTAATTGGCGGCTACGCTGTTGTTGCCGTTCAGCCGGAGGTTAATCCTATAAAGAGCCTACAATCTCCAGAAGAGCTGCTCTCCTACCCTGTTTCCTCAGAGCTACTTCGGCACCTTGGAGATATTGTCGAAAGCATCAAAGAACTTCACTGCGTAACAGGCATGTATCCCGATCTTTTCGGTCCTGGCAATGTTTTAATGGTTGGACCGCAAGGTTCAGAAGATCTCTCCATCGTAGACACTATCCCGGAAACACCAGGAAAGCTTGAAATGGCTATGGGGCCCGATCGTGGAGGGATAAGTCGCAGGCAAGCTCATCATGAAGCTATTGGGGCTTGGGGCGACTTCGTCAGGTCTAACTTAGAACGCTACGAGTCTCCGGCAGTAGTTTTCCATTAAAAATAAACTCGGTGATTATGGCGTTGGCTTCGCGTAGAACCTGTGGCAGCCGATCCTGCTCGTCTTTAGTAAATTTTCCCAACACAAAATCTGAAGTATCGGCTTTGCCGCTAAATTCATTGGCTACGCCAAGGCGCAAGCGGCCAAAGTCATCGCCAATATGCTGAATAAGCGACTTTACTCCATTGTGGCCGGCGTCGATACCACCAACCCTTGTGCGCAAGCTGCCAAATGGGATAGCCAGCTCGTCGTAAATCACCAGGGTGCTTTGATTATAAATCCTATAAAAATGCTGCACAGCCTGGGCGGACCAGCCACTGTTATTCATAAAGGTCGCCGGTTTACAAAGAATCACGCGGGTTTCACCCAAATTCGTAGAGCTAAGCTCGCATTTTAAATCTTTCTTGCTGATCCAGGCCGGGAAGTTGTTTTTATCTGCAAAGTAATCTAGCGCGACAAAACCAATGTTATGGCGAGTATTTTTGTATTCGTTCCCTGGATTGCCCAAGCCGATAATTAATACAGTTTTATTAGACCCCAAAGTGTAAAGCGGAGCGTTACTGGTGACGTTTGGTTTTTTTTGAAATAAAGCCATCTTCAGACTCTATCTTACAATAATCTGTTTCCGGTCGACACCGGTCCCGATGAAGTTGATGTCAATGTCCAACTGCTCCTCAATAAATCTTATCAATTTTTGAGCCTCCAGCGGCAGTTCGCTAAGCTCTTTCGCTGCCCTTACCCGCTCGTTCTTTTGCTGTGACCATAGACCAACTTCTTCGTAAGCTGGACGAGCCCTATCAAGCTCCTTAGAGTTGTTAGGCGCAACTGCAGTAGCGTGAGTTCCTTCTTCGTAGTCTATTTCGTAACCGACGGCTACTAGCATTGATCGGCCAAAAAGCGGTAATTGATCCAGCTTGGTCAGGGCCAGGCTGTTTATTCCGTTGGCCATTATCGAACGCCTCACTTCCGGCAGATCAAGATACCCTACTCGTCTTGGTCGGCCCGAAGTGGTTCCGTATTCGGCGCCCGGTTCTCCGCGTTTTTGTCTAAGACGATTGGCTAATTTTTGGTCATATATTTCCGTGGCCATAGGTCCGCCACCAACACGAGACTTTATGCCTTTCATCACGCCTATAACACTGCCGATTGATTGAGCGGGTATTTTTAGACCATCAACTATACCGCCAATACCGGTATGGGTTGACGATCCCCAAGGGTATGGCTGTTCGTTTATGTCTAGCCAGTGGCTTTGGGCGCCAGAGGCGAGAATTCTGCCGTTAACATCTAGTATTCTGTTTAAAAAGATCGTAGTGTCACCCTTATACTGCAATAGTTCCTTCGCGGCCTCTATCCACTCGCTGGCTTCCGCGACTGGGTTGTGTTCGTTTAGGCCAACGTAACGCCTGAGTTGCTGAAGGCCGTAGAGTTTTTCAATAATAACTTCACTAACAGCTTCTGGGCCTTCGGCTATCGTTTCAAGCTGAATGCCCTCGCGTTCGTATTTGTCGGCAGCCACATAGGCCAAGCCGCTTTTAGTGCTGCCTTGTTTCCCCCGACCAGCTTCTCTGATTTCGTCTCTACTGACATGAAAAGGCGTGATCAGATGAGTATTGTTGCTAATGAGCAGCTTGTCTGGGCCGACCCTATAATTTTTTATTTCGGCTGTCAGTTTAACTGGATCTACGACGGCGCCTGGCCCAATAACACTTTCGGCTCCTGGATATAGCGCGCCTTCCGGTAAGCCATGAAATTTATAAACTTTGCCGTCTACATAAATTGTATGACCGGCGTTGGGGCCGCCCGCGGCTCTGGCGACATAGTGGTACTCACCATTACTCATCAAAGCGTCGACAATCTTGCCCTTGCCTTCATCGCCCCACTGGGCACCAATGACGGCATCAACGTTTCGTGGAATGTTCCTCACAGGCAGCAGTTTACTACCTAAAAATTAGTTAAAGCAAGCAGAAGCGTTTAATGCTTCTCGATGAACCAGAATTTAAGCGGTGAACCGTCTAGGGGCCAAGTCTCGCGGAATTTGCGCTCCATGTAGCGCTTGTAGCTCCAATGCAAAAAACGCGTGTGGGCGCCAAAGACCTTGAAGCTCGGAATTGGGTTATCATCTTCCTGAACTATGTAGTTGAGCTTGGGCGAGCGGTTTTTAAGGCCGGCTGGCGGATGCTCGTTGACTACTCGGCGCAGCCAGTTGTTAAGCTCGGCGGTAGCGAAGCGTTGTTTCCTAACCTCGCTAATTTGAATTATCAGGTCGAAAATCTTGGTAACGTTTTGCCCAGTAACGGAGCTGGTAAATATCAATGGGGCCCACGGCACAAAGTCGAAGTTGGCGGCAATTTGTGGGGCGAGAGTATCGTGCGTGTAGGCGTCTTTGTCTAAACTGTCCCACTTAGCTACTACTAACACCAGACCCTTGCCGGCTTCTTTGATCATGCCGGCGATTTTCTGGTCGAGCTGTACGTTCAGTTCGCCGGCGTCCATTAATAGCAGGCAAACGTCCGCCTGCTCTATAACGGCTAGCGAGCGCAAAACACTAAAGTGCTCAGCTCCTCGCTCAACTTTGCCAGCCCGGCGTATGCCGGCGGTATCCATGAGTTCAATTTCCCGACCTTCATAGCGAATAACGGTGCGGTTTACATCCCGGGTAGTGCCTGCTCTATCCGCGACGATCGCTTGCTGTTTTTTAGCTAGCGCGTTGAACAACGATGACTTGCCAACGTTTGGCCGGCCAAGCAGGCCAACGCGGATACGATTATCATCCTCGTGAATCCTGCCTTTTGGCAGCTGCTCCGTAACGTAATCAAACAGATCGTCAATACCGATACGCTGAGTGACACTGGTGCCAAAAGCTGGCTTAATGCCTAGTCTCTGCCAGTCGCCCAAGTCAGCCCGTTTATTTTTGTCGAGCTTATTGACTACCAAAACGACCGGCTGGCGGCTTTTTAGAGCCATGCGGGCCACTCGACGATCTTCTTCTGTCGGCGGCACATCGGCTTCGACAACAACCAATATCATATCGGCAGTGGCAGCGGCTTCGCTGATCTGCTCTTGAATAGTTAACTCAAAATCGTCTTCGGCGGTTTTGAGGCCGGCTGTATCTACCAACCAGAAATCTTTATCGTTCCAGCTTGCCTTGGCCATTAAAGAATCGCGGGTGGTGCCGGGTTCGTCGGCGACAATCGCTTCCCGCTGGCCAATGATGGTGTTAAACAGACTGGACTTGCCCACGTTAGCCCGGCCGACAATTGCGACAATACTTGCTTTTTGACTGCTCATTGGTTCTATATTATACCTGTAAAATGAAAAATCCGCCTCTATAAGTTAGGGGCGGATTTTTACTGGTCTATTCAATTTAGATTGCGTTGCTTGTTGGATTTCCTGGCGCTGGCGGCGTTGCTGATGTGTCGCCTGCTGGCGGCATTGCCGAACCGTCTGCGGCTGGTGCCGGCGCGTCGGTTTGCGGCGGCACTACCGGCGGGTTATCAGCTGGCGGCGTTGCCGGCGGAACCACTGGTACATCGGTAGTTGCAGCTGGAGCCGTTAAATCGGGAGCGCCAGGAGTAGATACTGGATTATCTACTGGCGCACTTGGCGTGAATGCTGTGCCTGGATCCGGGGTAGTGGCTGGCGCTGGCGGGGTCATGCTATCGGCGGCAGGGGGAGTAGCACCATCAGTGGCCGGAGCGTTATTTACGAAATCATTAATTTGGCCTTGAACGGCGTTTTGCTCGTCGGTGGTGCTTTGCTGATCGCTACTGACACCTGAGTCTGGCGCGCCAGTTGCTGGCGGGGTCATTGGGTCCGCTGGTGGCGTTGGCGCCGGATCAGCGGCTGGTGTTGCCGGGTTAGTTGGCGTTGTTGGTTCTTCTGGCATTTTGCTCTCGCTTTCTTGGCTATTTTGTGAGGATGCACTAGCTTGTCCTGTTGCCGGTGCGGCACTGGCGCCGGTTGGCGGCAATACCTCGCGGATGACTCGGGCAAAATCTTCAAGCGTAGCCTGAGACTTCACTAGGTACTTTACCACGCCCAGTTTTTCGCCGCGAGACCGGTCTTCTGCTTGGCCTAACGCCGTCATCATTATGACTTTGGCGTCTTTACCCTCTGGGGTGGCTCGTAGATTCTCGATCATCTCAAAGCCCGACAATTTGGGCATCATGACGTCTGAGATGATTAGGTCGGGCTTGGTCTGCATGGCTACGGTTAGACCCTCTTCGCCGTTTCCGGCGGTGACGGTGTCGTAACCCTCAGCCTGCAAACGCATCTCGAAGATTTCTCTCAGATTATTGTCATCTTCTACGAGCAGTACTTTTGGCATCTAGCGATCCTGCTTAAGTTTATAGGCCAATTGTAACAACGTTGCTATTTAAAAGCTACCCTTATGCAACAGGGCTGGATATGCCGGCCTGGTTCTTTTGCATATTAAGAGCTTGCTCGGTGGTTAACCGGGGCAAGTTAATGTAAAAAGTACTGCCGTTGCTTAGGGTGCTTTCTACCCATATGCTGCCATTATAGAGCTGTAGAATTTTCTTGCAGATATAAAGGCCAAGCCCTGTTCCGCCGATGGTGCGCGTAGCTGTGTTATCGACACGGTAAAACTTCTGGAAAAGGTGCGGAATATCTTCTGACGGTATGCCAATGCCGGTATCGCTGACCTGGATTTGGATTACACTGCCATCACCTGTTAAACGGACCGTGATGGAACCTTGAGGGGTGTACTTAACGGCGTTATCGATTATATTTTGCAAAACTTCCGTTAGCCGGTTTGGATCAGCAAAACAATAATACAAAGGCTTTATTACCTTGCCGCCGGCCACGTCTTGCGGCGCGCTGACCGCGTAATTCAGTGCCAGGCTCTTTTCTTTGGCGCGGAAGCGCTCGCTCTCTACCACCTGAGTAAGTACTTCGCCCATCTCTACTACTACCGGGTAGCTGGTAATCCGGCCGTCCTCAGCCCTGGAGCTGGTCAAAAGATCTTGAAACAGCTGACCCAAGTGCTTGGTGGCGTCAGCCGCTTTTTGGATGTATTTTTGGGCGTTTGGGTCAATTTGGCTAATCTTTGGATTGAGCGCCAGGCTAAGGTAACCCTCGATGGCAGCCAGTGGCGTGCGCATTTCGTGAGAAGCGGTGCTGATAAAATCATTGCGCTGTTCTTCCTGCTCTTTTTCGCGGGTGACATCGCGAAAAATACCTACTACGTTGCCGGTCGGTGCGGCCTTCTCGTCTAGGATTGGCGAGACAACCAGTGAAATGGTCAAGGTTTTTCCACTTTTGGTAGCTAGGGTGGTGCTGGGGTTGCGCACGGCCTTGCCGCTGGCAATAGCCTGGGCAAAAGGATGCTGTTCGGCTGGCAGAGGGTGCCCCTTGGCGTCTATTAAGGGCAGCACGTGATAAATATCAGAGTTCACAGCCTCCTCAGCTTTCCAGCCCGTTAAAACGGCTGCCCCCGGGTTGAATAAGTTGACCCGACCATCACGGCTAGCTAGCACTACGCCGTCTTCGATAGCGCTAAGAATAAAATCAGAGCCTAGGCGGCTGTCTTTCTCTGCCTGTTCACTGACTGTTAGGCCGCCTTTTCTCTGATGAGCGGCCTTTAACTTACGAAATAACACCCTGTTTCACCCACCGTATAGCTATAAAGTTAATGCTTTTATTATCTGTCGCCGGCAAGATTTTTTCAATCTGATTATTCAAGTACAAGACTAGGCGTTGCAGAGTAGTTCAAAGTAGCGTGTGGTACCGAACGGAATTTTTTGTTTGACGGTAGCTTTGGCGCCCAAAGACGTAGCAAAAGTTATGGTGAATTCGCCAAACTGACCGTTAATCGTGTCTATAGCCTCAGTCAGCCAGGCTTCTTTGTTAACCTCCTCTAGCAGACTAATTTGGTTAATATTTGACGGCTCTAGTCCGTAGCAAGTCACGCCGATTTCGCGCTCATAGGCCTCATGCGGCCGGTTATTAAAGAGTAGTAATGCTCGGCGCAGCACTTCTTGGTTGGTGTAAAAAGCGCTTTTGAACATCCGCCGGTCATACCAATAGTCGCCGTTAGCGTAACGTACGTAAACGAAGATGCCGCGCGCACAGACTCCCTTATAACGTAACTTCATAGCTGTGGTTTCGCAGAGGTAGGCCAGGCGCGTCCGCACGGTATCGGCGCTGGGACGCATTTCGTCCATCACAAATTGCCGGCCAACCGTTTTTAAACCGTGTTCTACGTCGTCAACTTCCCAGCCGCGCAGGCGTTTATACCAATCTTCGCCGCAAACACTTTTAAACACCCGGCGGCGGAGTAGGTCAGCCGGGGCGTCTAAAAACTCTAGCGGCGTATAAATGCCAGCGCTGTTTAGGCGAGCTTGGTTGCGCTCGGCGATGCCGGTCAGGTCGGTTAGTTTAAGGCCAGTAAAAATCTGGCGCAAATTTCTCGCGGTAATAATATCCAGGCCGTCTGGCTTATTAAGACCGGCGGCGGTTTTAGCCAAAAACCGGTTGGGGGCAATGCCAATATTACATTTCATCCAGCAGCCAATTTCGTCCTTTAAGCGTTGTTTGATTTCGTAGCCAATGTCCTCCAGAGACCCTTTGTTTACAAGTTCGGTGCCTTCAAAATCTACGATACCTTCGTCTATCGATTTCATAGTGACAAATGGCGAGTAGCTTCTCATGATATCGACCAAGATCTGATAAACGTAGTGGTACTTGGGCGGGTCGGATTCTACTAGTACAATATCCGGCGCCAGCAATTTAGCGTCGTGGAAGCTCATGCCGACCTTTACGCCCAGCGCCTTAGCCTCGTAGCTGCAAGCTACCACGCAGGTGTATTCGGTATTGCGGTTGGCGACGCCAACTGGCCGGCCGCGAAGCAGTGGCCTAGCCTGCTGCTCGACAGTAGCGAAGCAACTATTCAAGTCTATGTGCATAACCAGCGGTTTAGCTGGGTTAAGCGGCAAGGCTAGGTGTGAGGAATGTGGCATCTTGTTGTTCGCTAATATCGGCGATTGAAACCAGCGTCCAGGTAAGCTGTTGAGCGTCGAACTCCAAGCGGTAGTCGGCACTGCCGTCGGTCATGTCAAAGATGTGCAAGGTGCGCTGACCTTTCTTAGTGGGGTGTACCATGCCGGTTTCGGTGAAGTTGACTCTTCGGCCATTCCATTCCATAGCCTTTGGGTAGCAGCGCAAACGGCGTCCGCGGTTATGAAAGTAGTAGGCTACGATCGATACGTCTTGGTTGATTAGATTTACGTTTTCCATAGTTGAATTCCTTTCTTGGCAGCCTAGGCGGCTGATTTTGCCACCTTGTGCCGACAACCCGGGGGTTCCCCGCAAAGTTTACTTTGTGGGGTGCACTGGTGGCGCCAAACTCTCAGCACATTCGAAAACTGGATGCTCATTCGATCACTCATTAAAAGTGAATCTGCGGGACTCCTCACTATTGTTCGTCAGACAAGTCCTCGATTCCACTTTTACTCGTGCTCTCTCGCTCTGTTTTCTCGAGTGGTGAAAATTAGGTTTTTAAGGTTTATAAAAAGAGTGCCATTCATCTGTAGTCGAGATGTGGCGAACGGCCTTTATAAGAGTCGGCTGCCTTGAAGCGTCTAAGGGTCGGTAACCGTTCTGATACCTGCCCCGTTTAGCTAGGAAGCTTAGCAAATGTATTGAGGTTAGCAGTGACTAGGTTGTGATGCTACCCTGGAGTTTGAAAATAAGTCTGCGAGGAGAAACGTTTACCGAGTCCTCACACGGCTAATTTTATTTTAGACCAAGCATTTAAGCACGGGCAATATTGATTTTTGCGGGTAATATTTCGCTAGAACTACGCTGAAAGAGATAGCTCGATTTCTCGAATTAGCTGGCTGTAATCTTCGTCTAGGGTCATAAATCTAGCTAGCCAGCTCCAGGCAAAGTTACGCACCTTATCGCGCTGGCCTTCGCCGGTGTGCGGGTTGTAGTGTTCGTAAGCGCCAGTCCGGAACTCTTTTAGATGATGGGCTTCTAATTCTATTTTGGTGAAGATGTCGATAACTTTAGCGCCCATACTTTGTGCTCGTCGCCTTTCGGGTTCGTTCATGTCCAGGAGCTCGTTGGAGGCCTGGGTGAGGCGGTTGGCCCAGGCTTTGCAGCGCAGACGCAGCTTGGGGCTGATGTCTTGCCGGGCAGCCTGCATAAACAAGCCGTGTTCGGCTATATACCAATTGGTATTGAGCCACGTCGGTCCGCGCCACAAGCGATCCTTTTCTTGGTTGTTGGGGTCGTAGTTCGGACTCTTGATTGAGCCGCTAGGCAACGGATAAGGCACATTAAAGTGCTCATCCATCATATTAAGAACGGCTTTTAATTTTTCTTCGGGCAGGTGGGGCAAAGTTAGAGCCATTAAATTACTAACCGTTATGGTCTCAATTGGCTCGCCATTGTCCTTTAGCGAGTAAAAGCCCGGCATCGGTACTTTATCTGGATCGTCTTGCCACATATCATCTATCATCTGTTGCTCAACGGTGTTTGCTAAATTCTCATAAAACTCCAAATCATCTTGTTTGCCGAGCTCGGCTGCCAGCTTGGCCATAACTTGCAGGTTATGGAAATAAATGCTGTTTATTAATACGTCGTTACACCAGAAAAGCTGGCGCTGTTTGGCAAGATCGCCGCCAGCCACAAGGTAGCGTTCGAATAGCCGGACTACAAAGTGACCGCCGTCGGCAAAGCGGTTGCGATCGTCAACTTCTTGAGGCGTGTCGACGCCGTTGCGCTCTACTCGGTGAGGTTTGATGTAATCCCATTGTTCTAATGAGTCCAAGCCGGTTTCGTGCGGTTCAATCACACCTATTTTCTTATCGGCCAGGCTGTTGCTGCGGTAGTCGTGGAAGTAGCGCATAAATTTATCCATAGAACCGTACATTTCTTCTAGATAAAGCTTGGCATTGGGGTTGTTGGTCTCGACCATTGACTTATAAGTCGCGTAAGTTGCCAGCGGCAAAACAGGCGGCTGAGTATAATTGCTGCTTTTGTTGACTTTGTCGAGAGATACAAACTGCTCAACTTCATACCAGAGAGTTCCCTCGCCATACTGTAGGTTGGGTATGAAACCGTTTGCTTTTTGGCCTTTAATAACCGAGAAGCCCTCTGTAACACTGGCCCTCTGGAAAGTTTCGGCAAGGTCTTTCAGTTGTTTTATTGCTGAAACAATTTCTAGCCGGTCTTCTAGTGGAGCGCTATTCAGACGGGTTTCTAGGTGAACTGCTGATTTATAAGCCAGTTCGGCGGCTTGCGCCAGCATGATCTGGCAAAAACCGGAATCCCATAGATAAGTATGGCGGTAGTGTTCGGCGGCTGGCGGCGTGTGCAGCCCGTCGTGCCAGTGATAAAGTTCTTGGGCCCGCTCACGGTTCCTGATTAGCATTTTAGCTGCATGGATGCGGGCGTCTGCGAGCATGCTGTGGGCCAATGCCTTAATGTTCCCAAGGCCTTCTTGCCAGTGAGCTGGTTCACGCCATTCAAATGGCTCGCGCCAATCTAAGTCAACTTTAAGCGCTTGCTCGCTCCCACGCGGCAACTCTTCCTTACGCATTACCTAATCTTAATAAGAAGTAACCAGCAGACCAAGCATAGGCGGTTTACTACTGGACTACGATTGTGCCGCGCATTGAAGGGTGTGTGCGGCAATGGTACTGATAAGAGCCAGCTTGGTTGAAGGTGTAGCTAAAGCTCGCACCAGGAGAAATATTGCTGCTCTGCGGGCCGTCGCCGTGGTCGATAATTACGGTGTGGGAGACCTTGTCGTTATTGGTCCATGTTACAGTAGTGCCCCTAACGACTGTAACTTGAGAGGGCGTGAACATCATATTGCGGATATTAACTTCAGCCGATCGCTGGCCGGCGTTGAAGTTCCCATTCTCGGCAGTGTGTGGCGGCATCGGTTTTGGTTTATTGTGGTCGTGAATAGCAATTGCTCCACCCACCGCTAGTAGCAATATTATCAGGGTTATAATAGCTTGCTTAGTGATGCTGATTCGCAAAGTTAACTTCATTTAATTAATTATACAAATAAAAAGCCCCTTGAGGCGGGCTTATGTGTGGTGACGCTACGGGGAATCCGTCGTCGCCTAAAGGCTCCTTTGGGATACCTGCGTCGCATGCTCGATGCGAGCATCTGCGCGTGCTCCTTGTTATCGAACCCTTGACGGCGTTCCGGTTCGGCTGAACCGACCAACTAAAATACCCGACAAAAAGTCGGGCACTTTAGTTGGTGATCCCAAGGGGAATCGAACCCCTGTTGCTGGGATGAGAACCCAGTGTCCTAACCGCTAGACGATGGGACCGTTTAGCAAGACCGGTCTATTTTAACAGACGTAAAGGCAAATTAACAGAGGAAAGGTAGTAGCTCAGCTTGCCCTTCCAGGGGCGGCTTTGCCGACTGAGCGTTGAAGGAAAACCGTCCGGTTGTCCTTCAATTGAGTCAGGGGTAAAAAGTCTACTTGTAGCTAACTTGGCTAGTGTCGCTGACTAGCGTGACCCAGGTTTGGCCGGCGTTTAGGTTTAAGGCGTGGCCGTTTTCGTCTGTGAACTGCAATGGACCGGTAGTGCCGTCCTTAGTCCAGGTGCCTTGCGTAACGCCGCCGTCTTGGAATACATAAGCAATGCCGCTACCGTAGGTTTGATAATTAGAATAATAGGCACCGGAGGCATCCAGGGCTCCTTGGCCAAGCGGAACCACCAAGGCTATAACGACTTTTGGCTTGAGCTGCACGCCGGCGGCGTCGCTAGCGCTAACCAAGTCCACGTGTGGTGCCCCGCCCTCGCTGCGCAGATAACTGTTAGAGCCAGCGTCGTAATCGTAGTGTACATGATAAGCCTCGCTGGAGATGGCCAGGTCAATCGAGGTTGTAGTTGGCGTTTTTGGCCTAGAGTCTTTTTTGCGGGGCCACGAAGTGAAAGTGCTTGAAGTGTAGCCTTTGGACTGGTTGAGTTTGTCTAGCAAATCAAATCCAGTATAAACGTTATGCGGGGCTGCCCGCGCAGATATTCTTGTGAAGTAATCACCATTAAAGAACTGGTCTAGATTGCGATAATTGCCGTTTTCTACTTCGCTCAAGGCATCGGGGCTACCCCCAACGTGGACGATTGAAGCCTGATACGGTGCGGCGTAGTCAATGAAGTACGGTCTGAGTGAGCGCACCGGACCAATGTATTGCGGCCTGGCGTCTTGGAATAAGGCCAAAAAGCGGGTGATGCCGGCTTCGGCAACAGCTTCGTAGACCACGCCAGCATCCTGTAAGCCGGATTGCGGCCTGGCGTCAGTGCTGTTTTCTATCATGATGCCAGTAACTGGCCTTTTGGCTAGATCTGGTGCTACTTGCACGCCAGTAAGAGGCGAGGCCACTGTGTTGATGGCTGGCGTCTTTTTGCCCTTGTGCAAGGTAAAGCTGGGGTTACTGCCTGGACTTGCAAAGAAGTAAATAGCCAAGGCTATCACGCAAAACAGAATTATGCCCGCGCCAATAACGCCAAAACGAACGTTGCGGTTTAGAGTCTTCCACCAGGCCGACAATCTAATAAATGGACGAGTGAATAAGTTACCTTCCGAGTTTGAGGTTGGTGTTTTTGACGGCTCGGCGTTGTTGTCGTCTAAGACAATAGTATCGTCTATGTCGTCAGCTGTGGGCGGCGCTGGATCTATCTTGGCCGACTTAACCAATGACGACTGAGGCGTCTCGGCAGCTTTAGGCGCTGCGACTTTTCGCTGTTTAAAATCCCCCTGCATTGTTTCTATTTTATATTGCTTGCGCTTAGTTGGCCAGCGTTTCAGCGGCTTTTTTAAGTCTATTGATGGACTTTTCTTGGCCCAAGACGTGCAAAGTTCCAAAGATTTGCGGCGAACTGGTTTGCCCAGTCAAAGCTATGCGGACTAAGGCAAATAAAACGCCGGGTTTGGTGCCTAACTCTTCTAGAAGCTGGTTGAGGCTGTTCGTAATGTTATCTTCGGAAAAGTCAGAGTTTTCTAATTTTGTAATTACCTTGTCGAGCATTGGCTTATAATCGCTAAACTCAATTTTCTTGAGTTGCTTGTCGACTGGATTTTTATATAACTCTTTGACGTTTGAGGTATCGGGCTCTTCAAAGAAAAACCTGGTAAGCTCTGGCAGTTCGGCAAAATATTTCAAACGTTCCTGCACAAGGCCAAGAATGGCGTTTTTGTAAGTTTCGTCTGCTGCTTTGGCTTTGGCCGGCCAAAAGTCGGCTGCTCTTTCGGCTAATTCTTTCAAAGAAAGTTCCCGGATATAGTGTCCATTCATCCAGGTTAAGCGACGCTCATCAAAGCGGGCGCCGCTACGCTGCACATGATCCAGGCGGAATTTCTCGGTAAGTTCATTACGGCTAAAAATTTCCTGCTCGGTGCCGTCATTCCAGCCCAGGCTGGCAATAAAGTTAACTAGTGCGTCTGGCAGATAGCCCTCACGGATGTAATCCAGCACATCTTTAGCGCCATCACGCTTAGATAGTTTCTTATTGCCATCCGGGCCCAAAATGTGCGGCATGGTGGCCAGCACAGGCCGCTCGATACCCAATGCCTCGTAAAGATTTAGGTAGTTCGGCATGCTGGCTAGGAACTCCTGGCCACGGATAACATGGCTGATCTGCATTTCGAGATCGTCAATTATGTGAGCGAAGTTATAGGTTGGATAACCATCGGATTTAATTAAAATAAAGTCGTCGATGACTTCCGGCCCGGTTGAAAGATCGCCCATAACTTCATCGTGCCAGACGTAGGCTTTGGGCTCTGACTTAAAACGCAAAGGCTGACTGCCGTCCCATCTCGGCGGATTCTCTGGCCGACGGTCACGATATAAAAACGGGCGCTTTTCTTTTTGAGCTTGCTCTCTAAAAGCTTGAACTTCGATTGGAGAATAAGGATCGGCATAGGCTCTGCCCTTCTTTATTAATTTTTCGGCCCACTTTCTATAAATATCCAGGCGCTCGCTTTGGCGATACGGCCCGAACGGACCGCCGATGTCCGGGCCTTCGTCGTAATTAAGACCCAGAGCTTTTAGGCTCTTCATTATGTGCTCGTCAGCGCCGGTTACCTCGCGATTTTTGTCGGTATCTTCAAGCCGCAAGATAAACTGGCCATCGTTGCCGGCTTGACGGGCCAAAAGCCATGCAAACAGCGCAGTGCGAATACCGCCGACGTGTAAGTAACCTGTTGGACTAGGCGCAAAACGAGTCCGAACCGGCCCACGCACCGCAGCGCTCTGCTTGTCGGCAGGGCCGGCCACTCCGCCGGTACTCTTTGCGCCGGGCGGCGTTGCTGGTTGCGGCATTCCTTCGCCGTATTTCATATACGGCTCAGTCCATTCCTCGCCATCGCCTTGCTCGGCACTAAAGCGAAAAGTACGCGCGCAATAAAACTAACTATCATTAACTTTAATTGTAGGCTAAATAACTCTTTGGCGCTACATTGATTGCACAATGCGCATAATCTGGTCAGACGTTAAGCTGGCATTGTTTTTGAGCGTGTACCAAACACCGTTATTGACCCAAGTAGCATTGTTCTGCTTGCCGTAGATATAAACGGTTGTACCTTGTACTTGACTGGTTTGTACTTGCAGGCCAGGAGTTATAACGTTGGCGGCTAAGGATGTGCTATCCCAGCCGGAGCTTTTTTGGGTTATGTCGTAAGAATAACCGCCGCTTTGATATTTAATAACCACCGTGTTGCCTTGGTGCGAAGCTGGTCCGGCTATCGAAAAACCAGTCGGCGCATAATCAGGCAGGCTGGCGCTAACGTGAGCTTGTTCGCCGGCTACCTTTAAGGCTACTTGAGGTATGTCGCGCCACGCAAAAAATCCAACAATAGCTATGACGATAATGAGCAAAATAGAAACAACTAGCCAGCGCGGCAACCTGGTAATGTGGTTAAGTGGATTGCGTGATCGCTTGCGTTCCATAGCTTTGTGAGCATCGGCACGAATAAGCGCCTCGTCTAATAGTCTTTCAAGTTTTTGATGAGAAGCGCTGACTACCATGCTTGGCAAAGGCTTAGCGACAGCCGGCGCACTAACAGCTTGGCTCATTTGCACAACCGGACGAGCTTTGGCTGTGATTTCGTGGCGAGGCTTTGTCTCGGCGGTTTTTAGAACGCCGAAACGGTCAACTCTCGAATGCTTTGGAATAGCAACTGCGCGAGCTCGACGCTCTTGTTCTTGGCCAACGGCCTTAGAAACAGATGGCTTTATAAGCCCCTGTCTGACTTCGGCAATCTGGGCTTTGGGCTTACTCACAATGTTGCGCATTAAGGCATTTGAACGTTGTGTTCGATTGTGGACCTGATGAGCTAGCTTTGCTTGCCGCGGTTCAGCTGGTGTCCTCTTTGGTATTACAGCGGCTGGGGCCTTTACAACTGCTGCTGGGGCCTTAGTGATAGCGGAGCCGGATTTACGCACAAAACCGTCTATTACCTTTGATTGACCTTTAACTTGGGTGGCAACTTTCTTAACAGCTCCGACTACGTTGCCGCTGTTGGCGTCATAGCGAGTGCCGTTAATTTCGATGATGCTGGCTGCCCTGCTCACTTACAAATTGTCCCCAAATATTTATGAGATATATATTAACTCCCACGCGCCCCTAACACAAGCATCTTGCCGAAATAAAATATTTGAGCGACAATTTATGTGAGATCATAGAAATACAAACATTTGCTAAACAAATTTAGATTATGGATTTTCTTGACCCCCGTAAAAGACGCGCTCATAAAATACGCTTAATCGTAGGCTATGTTCTTGTGGCTATCGCCATAGGCCTGGCTACCGTGATTTTGGCTTACGGAGCTAACGGCTATGGCATAAATAAGAAAGGCCAGATCATCCAAAACGGCCTGCTGTTTGTGGATTCTAAACCGGGTGGCGCGGAAATTTACCTAAACGGCAAAAATTGGAATGCTACCACTTCTGCCAGGCTGGTAATCCCGGCCGGCGACTATACTCTAACCCTCAAAAAATCTGGTTACCGCGATTGGCAGCGCAGCTTTACGCTTCAAGAAAGCAGCATCGACCGCTTTGTTTACCCCTTCTTATATCCAGTGAAGTTTCGCACCACAACTCTAACTAACTATGCGACGCAACCCGCCTTAATAACCGAGAGTCCCAGCCAGCGTTGGCTCTTGATCCAGCGACCTGATAGCGACTCAAAACAGGTTACCTTTGACCAGCTTGACTTAAACGCTCTGTCAAAAACCGAAAGCCAAACTCCAACCCAAGTTAGTATTCCCGAGGGGTTGCTATCCGGAGATGATGGCGCCAGGGCCAATTTAAGCGTTGTTGAATGGTCTACTGACAACAATAACGTCTTACTCAAGCACACTTATAGCGGTGGCAGCGAATATATCGTCTTTAACCGCAACAAGCCCGAGCAATCATTTAACGTAAACAAAATCTTTAATATTGTTCCCGACGAGGTTGCTTTGTTTAATAAGAAAGTCGACCAGCTA
Source organism: Candidatus Saccharimonadales bacterium (assembly GCA_035758565.1). Taxonomy (NCBI): domain Bacteria; phylum Candidatus Saccharimonadota; class Candidatus Saccharimonadia; order Saccharimonadales (SeqCode); species Saccharimonadales bacterium (SeqCode). Next base: position 316,401 of record DASTXL010000001.1, on the reverse strand, counting down.
TATGTTTATAGCCAAGCCAACCAAACTGTGCAGCTCGGCGATGTGAGTAAGGGCACGCTGGCCACCCCAATGCTCAAAAAAGTTCTGGCCTTTAAACCTTATGGCACAGATCTTATGACCTACATCACCGACCAAAATATGCCAAGCGGCGAAGTTCAGGCTAGGATTTGGAATAACGGCAAGACTTACCCGCTCTATACCCTTACTGCCGGCAGCACTTATTTAATTGATGCAGCGCAGTATTCCGGCCACTGGTACTACATCGCCGGCAGTGATACCGACAAAAGAGTAAATATATATGAGGATCCTTTGAGCGACATTAATAACAAAAGCATCGGCAAGGCTATCCCTACCCTGGCCCTTAACGTGTTGGGCGCTACAAAAGTTGGCTTTTCTAATAACGCTCGTTTTGTAGAAGTTGAAAACGGCCAAAGCTTTGGAGTATTCGACATAGAAACCAAAGACAATTATCAGTATCGTCTGGATGCTCCGCTGGCTGGTCCTATGACTTGGATGGATGGCCATCGGCTGATTGGCGAGTCTGACGGCAAAGTTTATGTTACGGATTACGACTCTACCAACCAGCAGCCATTAGTGCCTACTACCGATCCCAGCGGCGCACTGTTCAGCAGCGACTATAACCATATGATAACTTTGCAAGCCAAAAGCGACGGCACGCTTAATTTGGTGAATGTTGATATGCGTGCCGGCAACGATTTGCCTAAGCAATAATAAATAATTTACCGCCGCACTAGCCTGCCGCCCGGCGAAGCCGGCCGCTCCGCTAGTGCTCTTGGCGTATAACTTTGTCAGAAGCTCCGCTACTCCCTCTATGTATGCAAATACATCTCGGTCCGTTGCTCGCTTCTTCCTCGTTCTGCGCTCAAGCGGTAAATTATTTAATCCTGCAGATTTAGTTAATCCCAGATGGCGTGCCAGAGCCTTTGCCACAGTGTTGGTCCGTTGCCGGCTATAGCTTTGGCGTTTTGCGCGGCTTTTCCGGTATCTGCCGAAGCGGCTATGTTCGAGGTGGGATTAGGGTCGATTTGATCTGCGCTAACTACCAGACGGTTGAGGCTGGTGCCTGGCGGATCGCAAGTAATCAGAGTGGCAGTAGCCGTCTTGTTTGCTACTGGTCCCAGCACATTGACGTCGCTCGGCGGTACAATCTTCTTGCCAAAAACCTCGTAAGTGTAGCGCTTGCCGCCATTATCGACATAAAATGTATCGCCATTCTCTAGCCTAGACAGCAACACAAAAGCAAACTTGTATTTTCCGGGGTTAAAAATGTTATTTGACGAGTGGCCAAAAATAACTAAGTTGCCGTCTTGGCCCGGCATGGCCGTATCGGCGTAATGCACCACACCGCTTTCTAGGTCATTCTCAATCGTATTATCGCTGTTATCGGTGGCGTAAATGATTGGAATCTGCACGTTTATTTTTGGAATTATTAACTGCGGAGACTGTCCAACGGCTTGAGTGCCAATGATTAGCGGCGTAGCGCTAACGTCGCGGCTAGGCTGAATAAAAGGAGTGATGAAGCGCTCGTTAAAGAAGCTGAAGAGAAAGATCACCAGCACTATGCAACCTATGGCCAATCCAAATAGAATTGAGTGCAGCGGACTTTGTTTTTTGACTCCCACAGCCCGCTGTTCTGGCGTTTTTAGTGAGTTACGGAAGTTTTGTATTGATCGGCTTGCGGTAGTAGTTGGCGGTAGCGACCTTTTTTCTTCGGTCGCGGCATGCGATTTTTGATCTTTATGAGTGTGGGTGATTGCCTGATAATGTGATGTTTCGGCATGGGTCTTATAGAACTCTTCCCATACCTCGTGTTTTTGGTTATCTGGCAGCGCAGCGTAATATTCGTGCCAGGCTATCTGCACTTCGTGCAAAGGTTTGCCGGAGCTAGTGAGGTCTAATATAAACCTTTGGTGCTTAGAGAGTTTTTTGCTGGCTGTTTTTTCTAGTTCTTCTTCTTCCGCTTGGGCGCTTGGCTCTTTAGCGTAGGCAGCCTCGATCTTTTTGCGAATCAAGTCAGCCGTAGCATCGGAGCCGCCGCTACTGCTTGCTGCTTGTGGTTTTTGGCTATGGTTTATAGGCAGCGGTAGCGCTGCGTCAAATTGGTCGTTATGCTTTTGTTCATCTTCGTCAGCCATAGCTTATAAAATCTTCACTTTTATTGTACAACGGTGAATATGAAAAAGCCGGAGTTGTTCCGGCTTTTTCGATGGTGGGTGAGGTGGGAATCGAACCCACACTCCTTAAAGGAACACGATTTTGAGTCGTGCGCGTATACCAGTTCCGCCACTCACCCGCTCGGCAGTATTATAAATTGGTTTTAACTTCTTGACCACCCTTATGTATTATTTTGCCTTATGATCATGGCTCAGCTTTGGAGGTAACAATAAACCGCGGTTGTTAAAGCCTCGAAAGTTTTACCGGGCTGCTGCAAGCTCCAGACGCTTATATGGGCCGCTAGCTCCGCAAAGTCGACCCTGCTGGCTGGCGTAGTGCTGACTTGTCCGCTCGCTGCTACAATAATCTGATCGGAATGAGCGGTAACTACATTGACCTGACAATTGCTAGCAAGCCTGGCCAAAGCTTCTGCTAGCTGCGCTAAATTCATGGAGTGTTTTAACAGCAACCGGCCCGATAATAATTTTTGCAATTGGTTAAATTCCGCCACTAGGGTCGTGCTGGGGCGATCCAATATAAGAGAGGGTTCATTATAAAAATAATCTATACCGTTGCCTGCCAAAACCACCCCGTCTTTATACTTGGCCAAAAAGCTTTCTAACAAAATAGCCGTCTCGGAATTTTTGCCGAAATCTCCGGCTAGTAAAATATGATCGCCCCAAGCTGCCGCATCGCACATAGGCCCTAGCGCAGTACGAGCAAAACTGCCGCTTAGCGTGCTAGAGGTGAATTCGGCCTCAGGAAAGACTTTAATCAGCATTCGTTCTAAGCTATCCGGCAACATCACTCTGGCTGTACCGATTCCAGCACCGTTAGCGGCGCTGTAGGCTGAGCTGACAGCGGCAAAGCTGTGCTTGTTGCCGCCGATAATCAAAAGCTTGCCGGCGTGCCGCCGGTTTTCTGGCCGACTCCACAAAGTGTCGGGAAAGGAAGGCTGGTCTTTAGCCTGCTTGCGCCAGTTGGTATTTTCCATCTTGATACTTTAACTCATAAACCATATTCTTGCGTTCCAGCACAATATCCCATGCCCGCATGCGAGCGTATTCATATAAATAGCGGTCTGGGTTAAAGGCTATTGGGCTGGCGACCATCTCTAGTATGGCAATGTCGCTCCTGGTGTCGCCCACGCCAATGCTGACGGCGTATGATAAATCGTGCTTTTTAATCATCTCAATAAGTGTTTTGTCTTTGTGGTATGAAACTACGCGTTTGGCGCCGGTAAAGCGGCCATCTTTGGAGAAATGCGTGCTGCCTCGCCAGTCATCAAAGCCGTAGTACTGCGCAACTTTAGAAACAATCTCAACTGGTGAGCCGGAGATGGCCAGCAAAAAATAATCTTCGTTTTTGAGTTTGGCGATAAGGTTCCTGGAATAGGTGTAGGCCTGGTCCTTATATTCTGCGAAAACTTCGTTCACAACTTCGTCGAGCTGCTGAGGAGAAATAGACTTTAGGGCGCTATCGAAAGCTTGCACGACTCTGCGTTCATACAGCGGAAAGGCTTCGTCGCTTGTGCGGCGCTTCCATTGCATGCGGGCTTCGCGCATTGTTTCATAGCTAGCTTCGTTGATGTATCCGTGATGGGCCAATCTATCGGCCAGCGAATGATACAGCTGCCAGCGAATCAGCGTGCCGTCGATGTCAAAAACCGCAAACTTCTTCACAGGCATATTGTACAACTTGCGTTAGCTCGCGCTGTATTCAGCTAAAGCTTCGTTTAGGGTGCCACAGGAAGCGTCTATGAATACTTGGCTCCTGGCATCATTCCCGGCCGATTGTTCGGCCTTTCCAACAAACGCTGAAGCATAACCCGACCACCAAATTGCAGCTTCACGAGTAGTTTCTGATTCGTCTGCAGCTAAAACTTCGGCAATGTTAGCCGACCTAACGCCTGCTGCCACAGTCTCTTCACCTGTGACCCAGCGTGAAGTAACCGGGAAGGCGTGGCCCACTAAGGCATCCTTGTGTTCTTGTGGGATTGTTCCCCAGGCGTGGACTTCGCCATCCATATTGTTTACTTCAAATTTATATTGAGGGACTTTTTCGTAATCTAAACTTCGTTCTGACATATATCTCCCCTTTGCACTACTCTAACTAAAATGTAGGAGAATATTGCTAAATGTGCAACAAAATAAAATAGCTATACTTCTATGTCGAGGCTGATTGGGCAGTGGTCGGAGCCCATATATTTGGGGTGGATGTCGGCGGCTTTAATCTTATCTTTAAGTGCGCCGCTGGCCAAAAAATAATCTATGCGCCAGCCAACGTTGCGGGCGCGGGCATTGGCAAAGTGACTCCACCAGGTGTAATAGCCATTGCCTTGCTTGAACATGCGGAAGGTGTCGACAAAGCCGGCATCTATATACTTTTGGAAGCCCTCGCGCTCTTCGTTGGTAAAACCTTTTTTGCCAACATTTGGCTTTGGATTGGCCAAATCGTCCTCTGTGTGGGCCACGTTTAGGTCACCGCAAAAAACTACCGGCTTAGTTTTTTCTAATTGTTTTACGTAAGCTAGGAACGCCGGATCCCAATGTTTGTATTTGAGCGGCAAGCGGGATAAATCGTCTTTAGCGTTGATGGTATAGACGGTTACCAGCCAAAAATTTTCAAATTCGGCGGTTAGCACCCTGCCCTCGTTCGCAGTATCGGCAGTCTTGTGATCGACAAAGTTATATTTTTTCTCAAAACCATCCGGGAAGCCGCAGATAATTTGCTTAGGTTCGATTTTGGATAAAATTGCCGTGCCGGAATATCCGCGCTTGCTGGCCGAGTTCCAGTAAAAATGATAGCCGCCGTTATCTTTGCCAAGCTCGAGGTCAATGCCCTTGATATCGTCGTCAGAAATCTTGGTTTCTTGCATACAAAGGATGTCGGGCTTTTCGTGAGCGATAAAGTCTTGCAACGCGCCTTTCCGCAGTACGGCTCTGATGCCGTTTACATTCCAGCAATAAATCCTCATACGTTTCCTTTAGTATGAAACCATCTTGAATAATCGCCAAGCTTAATGCCATAAATCGATGACCAAGGGTCGACATTAATAACTTCGTCCTTATCAATCTTTACCTTCAAGTACTGGTGAGGTGATATTCCCCAGTAAGGAGTCCAGCGTTTTTGTATGTCGGTCTTTTTAAACATGCCACTTCCTAGCAATAAGGATGCCAGGAGTTGATTCTGGTGGGCGCAATCAAGCTGACCGGGATGCTGCCATAACTTCTCGGGATCACTGCCAAAAAACCTAATAGCCGTCCAGTAAGTATGAAGACGCTTGCCGTAGTATCGCTCAGTTGTTAACGAGTATGCTTCTTTAAGCACGTCCTTTTTTGACTTTTGATTCTTTAATCGTTGGACGACTTGGTTTAGATCCATGGGTGCTTATAAACCTCTGGCAGCTTCGCGTTCTTCTTGGCGCTTTCGAATAGTCTGGCGCTTGTCGTAGCGCTTACGGCCTCGGCCAATGGCAATCTTTAATTTAATAAAGCGACCTTTGGTAATTATTTCTAGCGGAATAATAGTGTTGCCGGCTTGCCGGGCCGCCACCAAGCTGTCTATCTCGCGCCTTTTGGCTAGAAGCTTACGACTGCGGGTTTCGTGGCTTACCGGTACGCCACTTGTGCTGTTGATCTGAGCATTCACGAGCCAAAGCTCATTATTTAGAACATTAACGTAAGCGCCGCGGAGTTGCCCGTGGTTCAGGCGGAGAGCTTTAGCTTCGGCACCGGTAAGTTCAATTCCGACCATCAAAGAATCGCCCAGTTCGTAATCGAATCGGGCGCGGCGGTTAGTGATCTTGCCGGTGTCCTTATCTTTCTTGGCCATAAGGTTATTATTCCATATTTTCAAAGAAGTTCTTAAGAAAGAGCTAATGGGCTCCGTCGGTGGCACGGACTTTATCAAGAGCGCCTTTAACGGCATTCCAGACAGCTGGGTCATGACGGACAACTTTGAGGTAATACCACCACTCACCGCCCCACATATCTATATCGCGGAAGCCGGTGTTCACGCTGTAGCTTATGCGCTTAGCGGCAATAGTTGGGTTCATAGATTTGTACTCTTCGGAGAGTGGCGCGGTGCGGATATCGTATTGAGCTGGAATCCACGGTTCAATTTGTAGCTCGTGCAGCATTGATTCTTTGCCTGTAAACATCTCGGTTAAACCTGCTCGGTAGGCATAATATCGAGCGCCGAATGGATACTCCAAATAGCGGTGGGTTACCGTAAAATCGTAAACTCGTTTATAAACCGATACGCCAAATTCATCGGGCCTAGGCTGGCCGGTTGGAATACCGAAATAGTTATTAGCCAGACTCATAATAATTGGTGTTTTGGGGTCGGTAGCTTTGACCAGGTTAAACTCTTTAATTAGCTGATTGCGGTCAGCCGCCGGACATTCACCAAAGGCGCCCAAGAAGTATTCGTTCTCTAGCTGGTAGCTCTGCACGACGTTGAATTGTTTAAGGTGCTCAACCGTAGCTTTTATATAGCTATCTACGTCGCTATTGCGCTGGGCGGTAGATTCGCCGTTGGCCCAATCTGCTAAATGGCATTCTGGCCAGCGTGGTTGGCGCAGGCCAATGGCCACGGTGGCGGTGCCGTGAACCTCTTGAATCATCTTAAGCTGCCAGTCAATGTCGCTAAAATCATAAACGCCTTTTTGCGGTTCTACCACGTTCATGTAAGTCACCAATCTAAAACGGTGAATGCCCATATCATCGCGCAGAGCCTTAAATGTAGCTTGCGGATCGACGCCCAGAAAACTGGCGTAACCGCTAATAAACGTCACGCCAAAGGTCAGCGGTTCGTCTTTATGTTTATTTATATACCATTGGCTGATAACCATACCTTGCGCATAAATAAGCAAGCATAGAATTGCCACGATTATCCAAAATTTTTTGAACCAACTCAGCTTCTTCCAAAACTGTTTGCCCATCGGCAGCTTAGCCCACCCTAATCTAGATTTTTTGGTTTTCATCAGAATTTAAGCTTTAATCTACATGCTATTATACAAGGAGCAAGATGATAGAACAAAAACCATTAACGGTTTCGGTAGTTGTTCCCTGTTATAACGAAGAAGATAATATAGCAAATTGCTTAAAATCGCTTGAGAGTCAGACGGTTAAGCCGTTCGAAATCATTGTGGTTGATAATAATTGCACCGATAAAACCGCCAAAATCGCTCGCCTGCACGGCGCTCGAGTCATTAAAGAGAAAAAACAGGGTTTGATCGCTGCCCGAAACGCCGGTATGGCCGTGGCCCGCGGTGAAGTTATTGCCCGTATTGACGCCGATAGCCGTCCGGCCGATAACTGGGTAGCAACGATTAATCGCCTTATGCAAGAAGAAGGGCTACAGGCCGTAACCGGTAGCGGTTACTTTTATGATCTGCCCTTTAAAAAACCTTCGAAATTCTTGCGCAACCTAGTTGCCATTTACTTGAATCGCCTTTTTTTGGGCCACGATATGCTGTGGGGTTCGAATATGGCTATCCGAACGGCAGCTTGGCACCAGATTAAAACCGAAGTGTGCAACCAGTCAGATATTATGGAAGATCTGGATATTGCTATGCATTTAGCTGACGAATTTGGCCTTGGCGCCATTCATTACAACTCTAAAATGCGAGTTGATATATCGGTCCGCCGGGCCACGGGCGGTCTTTTACAACATTATTTATACCTTAGAATGTGGCCCAAAACCCTGAAAAATCACCGAACGCTGGGTTCGCTCGGCGCCTGGCCGGTAGTTGGCTTTTTGATGCTAACTTACGCGCCTTTTACTACTGCCCTTTCCCGTTTTCATAACGGCGAAAAATGGGTTTTTGATTTTGATCAGATTCGTGGCAAGAACAGTTACGACCGCGACAACCCTTAAACGAGCGCTCTCATATAAAGCTTGGTAAGAAGTTCTAGATTATCACCCCAGGTGTGATTGGCGCCAGCAACCTTAATTGATATAAAAGCTTCACTGCTATTTTCGTCATACAATTCATCTATCGCAGGTTCGATCCACTCCGGCTTGGCAATAGCACTGTCGCCACCATAGCCAACAACCAACTTGCTGACCCGGCCTTCGTCTAGCACGGCTTGCATATTAGCCTTAAAGCTATCCACGGTCATGCCCTTCCAAAGAAGTTTATTTGTAGGTGTTTGTGAAGCCAGGCCAAACTTTGCTATTCCTCCAATACCCCAGCCAGTTATTCCTAGTAAAGCTTTTTGCTGAACCTTTAATCCGGTAGCTTTGCCTGCTTGTCGCAGAGCGCCTAAGCCGGTTTTTCTAAAATCTTTACTAATATCTTTGGTTGTCCGGTCATGGACACCGGCCGGATCACCTAAAGACAGCGCATCAACATCAAAGTTGCCGGAGTAAGCTTCTTGAGCTCCGGCTAAGGCCACATCCGCTCCCTGTGAGAAGCCAAGCATGGCGACCTTGCCCATATCATATCTTTTTATGCCTTCTAACAATTCTTTGGCCGCCGGCCCTAAATTGCCGTGTTCAATTTCTTCTCGATCAGCTTGAGTCAGTCTTAGTCCGTGGCCGGGCCCCGGTGCGGCAATCATGATCACCGGCTTAAGCTTGCCCTTATCGTCGGTGACGCCCATTTCTTTGGCGACGCGGCGGATGAATTCGGCTCTTACCAACATGTTAGGTGTAGCCATATTGGCGAAAGGATTAAACATGACCATAGCCTCATTATCTGAATACTCACTGCGGTTTCGACCGTACAACATAGCGGTGACGACGCTATTTTCTGACATCCTTACCTGGCGTTGTAGGTCGTGAAGCGTTTGATGGGCGTCGGCTCTATTCATTTCACGGACTACATCGCCGATGGCTTTTTCTAGCTTCGGATCAAGGTTTTGCGTCTCTGGTTTGCCCGGTGTCCAAAGCTCTGTCTCGATAGCAAGAGGAGCTATTTCTGGTTGAGGCGCTTGGGGCTGGTGTGGTTCACGATTTAAGAAGGGTATCATTTGTCTTTACAATATAATCAAAAGCTATATCTTTCAAGCACTATTGGTTTGGTAAACGCCGTCGGTTTCTTGATGAATCTGGCAAGCACCCCAAAGGCCGCGTTTGGCGGCTTGGGCGGCTTGCATGTCGGCGCTAAATTGCGCTTTCTTGCTGAACGGAAACAATGTATAGGCAAAGCCGTAACCACCTTGGATAATCTTCTCATCCATCAAAGTGCCGTCGGGTAAATAGACGTAGCGCAACAATCGTCCGTAGCGATCGCGGTTGGTATCCAGGGGATCGGCTTGCAGGCGGACTTTACCATATTTGCTTATAACGTTTTTGGTGTTGGCAGCGGCTAGCTCTCCGTAGCATTGTACGGGCGTGTTTGGCTTGTGAGTTTCTGGGGTGTCAACGCCTATAAAACGGATAGTCTCGGTGGCACCGTTCATGTTAACGTCGATGGTGTCGCCATCTACATAATGAGTGACTGTATAAAGTCCTGGTTGGTTAATCTCGGCGGTTTTGGTTCCGGACTCAAGCCAGCCCGACTGCGTGGCTACCACTACTAAAACGGCAACAATAAAAGTGACAAAGCTGGCAAAATGTTTGCGGCGATATCGTCTAGCCATAAGCACATTTTACTCTAGCGATTGCTTGCGATGTAAAAAATACTATTATCTGATTAACTTCTTTGGTAATAATTTCCTAAACTGTAAACAATATTGTCTGATGACAAAAAAACAATACCTATAGCTTGCTTTTAATACGTACAATTTAGGTATTCACAAAAAGGCAAGTGGAGGGTAACACTAATGCCGCTCGGTTTAACCGGCATTGAGAAAATAGAAACAAAAAACGACATGGGCGGTGTTTTGCTGACTCGGGCTATTGATATTCGCGATGGGCGCATCAGCGCACCGGGCGGCGACGAAGCCGCCTTTCAACAACTGACCCTGGATCAACCCAGGGTCTTTTCTATTTATGGCGAGGAACTACTGGGTCCTTATGCTTCGCACTTGCTTTTTGAAAAGCATTACTACACCCAGGATGATCCTAATTCTATTCCCCGCCGTATCCTCGACAGAATAGTCATAGACGATGTTACTGGCTGCTGGGTGCCGGATTATTATCTGAATTATGCTGGCTACGCCGGAGCCACTGATAATGAGCTTGGCATGACCCCCTCTGGACAGAGTGGCCTGCACCGGGTGACGCGTGCCCGCCAAGAACTTATGGACGCAGAAGATATTCCTCTTCTGACGCCAGAACATGACGTGGAGCATATGTGCCGGTTTACGAGTTGCTGCAATCCGGGTCACTCCAAGCGCATGACCAGCTTGGAGAATAATATTCGCAAAGATAACGCTGTGCCGCTGGAGGCGGCGCTAAAAACTGGCCAGTTAGCCATGGTTGGCGCAAATGGTCATAATTACGCCCCGATTGCTGCTCTGCTGGAAGGCTACCGGGTAATATTATCTACCAGATTTGGTGCCCGAGAGCTTCAGAAGCTAGACCGCGATACACTGATGATCACGTTGGCAAGTTGTGTCGCTCGCGAAAAACGCCGCCGCCTGGGCAAAAAGCCAACCAAGCGTTACGAAAAACCTAATGTTAGCGACTTTCAGGAAGCGCTAACCTAAGCATAAGCAGTTTTGATAATGATTATGAAGGGTATACTAAGGATAAAGATGAGGGCAAGTAGAAGGTAATGTCGGCGGTTGATGAGACCTTGCAAAGCAAAGAAAATCAACGGCCGGAGTATTTTCAGATAGGCGAAACTCCAGTAATTGTTCAGGTGCCAATGGACTCTTATATTATCGCCGGCCAGATGCGCGCCGCTCATGATAGCGAAAAACATCAAGAGCTCGTGCATGATATTAAGTCCCACAACGAGATGCACACATCTATTTTTTTGGCTCAGACACCACTTGATGTGGCCAGGCGCTACGTTTCTTACACCAACGAATGCTGGGGCAAAAATGTGCAGGTACCCGAAAATAAAATACAACCCGATGGCACTGTGTTGATTTTGGCGGCCGGGCACCGGCGTGACCGCGCCTATTTGCAAATTGCAAAAGAAAACGGTTATTCGCGCGAGCAGACTTTAATCCACGCTAGAGTCTTTCCCTGTTTGTCGCCTGAGGAAATCATGCGTTTACAAATCAGCGAGAACTTTCATGACAGGCCACCGGCAATTCAATATGCTAAAGCCGTCCGAGAAATGTACTTTGTAGGCTGCAAAGAGGGGCGCTATAACTCGATTGCAGATTTTTTGCCTGACTCCCCTCTAGGTCAAGATGCTACTCGCGAAGCTCTTCGCTACTTTGCCCTGCCTGAAGTCGTGCACAAATTGGTAGACGACGGTAGGTTATCTTACAATTTGGCCACCGAGCTTACTAAGTTACACAGAGCCGCTATTGATTATTTTATTGCTCAACGTTCTGCCGAGGCAGAGGGTGGTGAGGTTAGCGCAGAGAATTACCTGGATCTACTAGAGCTCGCTACACTTGATGCCGACGATAGGGTTAAATCTGCTGCCATTAACATTGCTTCTAAGATGAATCCTGCGCTGCCTAAATCAGAAAAAATGTCTTCTGACCAAGCCCGAAAGCGTATTTTAGGACAGGCGGACAATCTGAGAAACACAAATCAACTCGAAATCTATACGCAAACTCAAAATGCTATTGAAAGACAAGTGGAAAGATGGCATCAGAGCGCTAAAAAACGGCAAACAACAATAGCTCGAGGGGCAGTCGAAGGTCTTCTATTGTCTAAATCATTAGTAGAAGTTGGCGCGCATTTACCAATTGAGGGGCGGGATTTAGAGAGGATTAGAAGGGTCGCTCAAAGAGCAACAGAGCTTGGTCTTCTTGATGCTATAGATAGCTTGGGTAGGCGAGAGATTGATGAAACTCTGGAAGTGCATCCAGATCAGCTAGCCCTAGGTTAGAAATCAATACCCTTGTTCGCCAGAAACTTATCGTCGAAGTGATGTTTGACTAAACCCCACAAATTAAAATTTGCGGGGGCCCCGGATAGAAAATCAAACATCCAACCAGGGGTAAATAGCGATCTTTCTAGAAATCAATACCCTTGTTCGCCAGAAACTTATCGTCGAAGTGATGTTTGATTTTGGTCATGTTAGTAGCGATGTCGGTGAGCGGCAGCAGCTCTTCCGGAAAATCGCGGCCAGTTAGGCACAGGCTGGTCTTCTCTGCCTTGTCTTTAATAAGTTTCTTTAAATCGTCTTTGGTTATTAGGCCATGATGGGCGGCGTTGTTTATTTCGTCGCAAATCACAATATCATAGTCACCGCTAGTGGCTAGTTTGTAAGCCATATCGTAAGTGCTTTGAGCGGCCTTTTTATGTTCTTCTTCTGAGACGTTTTTGGCGCTCAAATCTCCGGCATCGTAAAAGCCTTTGCCGCCTTTATAAAAGAAGAGTTTATCGCCAAAAACCGGTTCGATTTTGTGAATAAAGTCGTGCTCGCCGACGTTCCAATGCTTAATGAATTGAATGTAGGCAGCCCTCCAGCCGCTGCCCAAGGATCGGGCTAACAAACCTACGCTGGCGCTGGTTTTTCCTTTGCCCTCGCCAGTGTAAACAACGATTACTGACTCTTTTGTTTTATAGTCTTCAAACGCCATATTGCCCGCTTATTCTATCAGAATATTCAGTCTGCAATTGTCTGGCAGCCAGAATTCTAAACACATCTTCGCAGTAAGCGGCTTCGGTAGGATTTAATAGCGCGTCAACCTTAATGTCTCTATCGGCGTGTTTGTGTTTGGTGGCCATAGCTTTAATAATTTTTAGAGCCGGCGTGTTGGCAGGAGTCAAGATGCTGGTTGCTTGGCGAATCGCGTCAAATTGCGATGGACGCATTTCTAAGCGCTCCACAGAAGCCTCGTTGGCGGCCTCCTGGATGGCCTGCCGCAGCGCAGCGGCGGCTTCTAAGGCTTGCTCCTGACCTTCAACGTTCTCGAAGTCTAAGAATTCCGCCCTCTGAAGCTCCAATTGTTCTCGCGACGGGATTAGACCGGCTAACTCTAAGGTGTACATTATTAGTTCCGGAGTTTGGGTTCTATGACTGGGGTTAGCTTTTTTAATGTCGTTAACCCGAGCCGGTAACGGTTCAGCAAAGCTTCCGGCTATAAAAGAAAAGCCGTCTAACGGATTGCGCGGCATCTCACCGCCAGCTGGTCTGTCGAGTATCTCGCTCATACCTTAAGTATACCCATATATAGGGCCTTTTTAAACCAAAGACACGCTATATCTAGGCCAGATTGTATTGTTTTAATGCTGAATCAATTCGGGGTTTGTCGAAGCCAATAACTACCGCTTCGCCTATCTCTAAAACGGGAATTCCGGCCTGGCCGGTCTTGGCCACCATTGCTCGGGCGGCGTCGTGGTCTTCATCGACGTTAATGTCTTTATAGGCTACATTAAGGCTCGTTAAATAGTCCTTGGCCATCCGGCAGAAGGCGCACCAAGGAGCGCTGTATATAGTTACGGTTGCTGGCTCGCTCATATATCTATTATAACAACTCAGTAAACCTAATAAGAAAAGCAAGGAGTTACAAGGAGGAAAAACTGCAGGCTTGCTCTTATGAGGCGAAGCCGCAACTTGGCATAAGCATAATAACCGTATATAGTAAGGTTCATGATTAAACTAAGGAGGGTTCGATGCAATATGTAACAAGAGCCAAGGCAGCTCCTGTCCTCGGAGAGTTCCTCGGGACGGCTACTTTGGTCATGGTGGCGCTGGCGTTGAGCGAAATCACGTCGGTTTCTTACTTCGTTGCCACCAGTGTGGCTGCGACTTTGGGCGTGGTATATATGATGTTCTCTGGTCTTTCGGGAGCTCATGTTAACCCAGCTATCACATTTGGTATGTGGACTGCCCGCCGGGTAACTACTCTGCGCGCCGTTTCATATATCGTGGCTCAGTTGGTTGGTGGCTTTGCCTCATGGCAGCTCTACCAGTACTTTACTGACCACAAACTTCAAGCTCGCACTGCCAGCTGGAACTGGCGCGTACTACTAGCTGAGGCCGTAGGTACCTTGGTACTTTCTATGGGCTTTGCGGCGGCTATTACTCGCGGCTTCAATGCTCTTGAGTCAGCCTTGACTTATGCCACAGCTTTGTTTGCCGGTATAATGATTGCCGCCACGGCTGCTGCTGGTTTTTTGAACCCGGCGGTTGCTCTAGGTTTGCGTAGCTTTGATTGGGTCTACATTCTTGGCCCACTGCTTGGTGCTTTGGTCGGTGTCAATCTTTACACCTACCTGTTCGCTCCAACTTCTGCATCTCGTGCCGCTAAGGCCGGTGTTGTAGTCAAGCGCTCGACCACTAAGAAAAAATAAGTAAGAAGCATTTAATAAAAACGTCCGGTTTTAACCCGGGCGTTTTTATATTTGCTCTAATTTAGAGGTGGATGTGAGCAGTAGCTATGGTCGCGGCCCGGCGGATACTGCCCGACTCGTAACTGCTCGTTCATAATGATTAGTTTGCTTTTCAGCGTGTCGATGCCGCGTTGGGTTTTGCGAACGGTACCAAGTTGGTTTGTCTCTATAAAATCCAGGGCCAGTAGCCTGGGTAGTTCGCCATGGATCAATTGCCAAACTAATGCGTAAACAGTCAGCTGATCCGAGTTGGTTGCGCGCTGCTTAGCCTTTTGCTCTGTGGTTACGCTGGTGCTGGTTTTGAAGTCGCGAATTTCCACGCCATCGGCTCGTTCGTAAATCGCGTCCATTCGCCCGGTAATTTTTATTGGCAAATCCGACAGTGTTACGGCAAAATCGGCTTCGTCGCGGCTAGGTAACTCTTCTTTGGTGAAGCGCTCGTAAATCATTTGCAAGGATTTTAGCGCCTGAGCATGATGTCGCTGCCGATGGCCAGCGCTAGTGTAGCCTGTTTGCGACAAGGCTTGCTCGACCCTTTTTGTCAGCTCGGCTAATGTGGGCATCTGCCCAGCTCGGCGGCCATCGAAAATGGCACGAATGACGTCGTGGATGGCTGTGCCGTACGCTGCCAGCGGGCTCTGCTGCTCGGGCATTGCTAGTACATGCTTGTAGTAAAAGTCCTGCGGACAATTCAGCCAACATTCAATTTGGCTGGCACTCAAGCTCAGCGTGCCGCCCTTTAAAATATAAGCCGGCAACGATGCTACAGTCTGCCCGGGTTGCTTGGGCGCAAATAATTCGAGGTTGGTTTGGTCGGATTGATCGGTAGTTTCCGCAGTATTGATGTCACCAAACATCTCGGTAATAAAACGCGACGCTGTGCGATGTGCGCCGCTACCGTGACGACTACTATAGCTCAAGTTCAACTCACGCCGGGCTCGCGTCACAGCCACGTACATCAGCCGGCGCTCTTCGGCCATGTGATCGTCTGCGTTAGTGACATTTTGCAGTTCTAACGGAATAGTCAACGAACCGCGGCTACTACCGGCAAGCGGGAAAGATCGTTCTACAAGATCAACAATAAACACTGTGTCCCACTCCAGACCTTTGGCCGAGTGCACCGTCATTACGTTTACGGCGGAATCGCTAATTTGCAGCGATACGTCTTCGAAGTCACTACCGCCGGCTTCAAGTGTTGGCAGGCTTAAAATATAGCTTTGCACACTGGGCAACCCACTGGCCCGCTCAAAGTCGCGTAAAGTTTTGAAGTATTCGCTTAATGCCTGCATCTGGACATAGGCCTCGCTATCTTTCTGCGCCTCGGCGTATAGCCGGTTTTTCCAACCACTGTCAGTAATGATGCTGTAAGCCAGCGAGCCGACGCTTTCGTTTTGACTCATAGTCCGCCATTCGGAAAGCCGCTGTAGTGCTTGCTTGCAGACTTGGCTGTCCGAGCTGGTAATTATCTCTGCTAGACCCCTGTGCTCGCTACGTGCTTTAGAATTGAGCTCAGCCAACTCGCTGTGCACTACATTAAAAACTGGCCCGCTTAAAGCGTGGAACAGCGCCAAGCTGTCCGTGGGGTCGGCTATGGCCTTCAGTGTTTCTATCAGTCGCAGCACTGCCGGCTGGCGGTATAAATTGTTCTTCTGCCCGGCTACAGCATGCGGTATATCATGTAGCTCCAGTACTTCATGCACGCGGTCTACACTGGCTCGCCCACGTGCCAGTACGGCGATTTGTGCCGGGTCTTCACCGCCTTTGACACGCTGCGCAATTTCTTCTGCCACCCACGTCAGCTCAGATTCAAACGTAAAAAAATGCTGCAACTTCGGCGCCGGCCCGTCAGTTTGGGCGTGC